>NZ_JAMZAP010000007.1:0-206348 GCF_024181785.1 Vibrio sp. Y42_MX_L11 | reverse complement strand
ATCTGATCATCAAATCGATCTTGAATGTATTGAAATTATTGTGATTTAAATGTACAAATTAGTGGAAACATCACTTCACGTCACCCCTTATGCCATAAAGGATTTTCATGATCTTGCCCTGGTAATGCCGTGAGGAGTTTGGCCGATGATTATTGCAGTACGAGTGTTGAATCCTTTTTTTCTTAAATAGGCTAATCCGGTACGGAATGTCACTCGCCATGCCAAAAGTAGAGCGGGCGTAATCGCAAACCACAATGCCAGAATAGTGTTATCAAATAAGTCATAGACTTCCGAAAAATACAGAACAATAAAGATAAGCGCGGAAGTTACTGCCCAGGCCACACAGACAATAATCATCTGCTCTTTAAACGAACTGGTTCGCCAGGAGCGGTACAGGTTGCCGCTTTCTGCCATAAATAGAAAGGAGATGCCTCCAACAAAAGCCAGTATGACGTAATCTTTCCCCATCGCAGTATTCATGTCTTTGAACACTAAAAGCAGCATAAAAGAGACGATGACAGCAAGATCTGAGATGCGATATAAAAAAGCGAACTCCATCTCGTGAGAGCGGATAAGTCCTTTTTGTTTCATGACTCAGTTTCCCTTCTTACACGCTACCGCCCTTGGGTGTCTCCCCCAATTGCCGTGTCGTGAGCGTTATTAGTAGTTGGTGAACAGAGCATTCTGTTGAATGCTTCTAAGTTTTTTGTCACGTGTAATTTCGTTGATAAGTGTAAAAATTTGCGTTGTTGAGGTAAGTGGAAATAAGAATGAAATTTAGACCTTTGGCTAAGTTTGGCGGGTTAGGAAAAAGCTGGTACTTACTCATGAGGGATGAGGAAAAGTATTAAAAATGAAGTATCAGTACAAAGACAATGGTTTATGTAAAGGTAGAAGAAACGGGTGATCTTATTCGTTAACGATTAATGATTTAGTATCGAATTACTTATATTTATTAGGATAAAAAATCCCTCTCAAGTGAGAGGGATTTATTGTGAATCAGGACGAATGAATTATTCGACTTCTACGCCGTTTTCTTTGTATAGGCGGCGGCATGCACGACCATCACTGTGGAACAGGTGACAACGGTGTGCTGGAATACCAATCTCGATTTTATCGCCGGTATCGACTGCGAGCGTGTCAGGCTGACGGAAAATAACGTCTGCATCCGCGCCCTCTAGGTTTAGGTATACTTGAGTTTCGTTACCTAGCTTCTCAACAATCATCACTTCACCGTGAATGCTTGCATCAGCTTCAGAAGCGGATAATAGGTGCTCAGGGCGAATGCCTAAAGACATGCGGTCGCCACGGTTAACCGTCGTGCCATCCACTGGAATCCAGAAAGATACGCCATTAGATAGTTGAACTTTGACGCGCTCTGCTTCTACTTCATCAATGAATACGCTCATGAAGTTCATTTTCGGAGAACCGATAAAGCCTGCTACAAAGCGGTTTTGTGGGTAATGGTAAAGCTCAAGCGGCTTACCAACTTGCGATACATAACCGCCGTCTAGTACAACGATTTTATCTGCCATTGTCATTGCTTCTACCTGATCGTGCGTTACGTAGATCATGGTACAACCAAGTTGGCGCTGAAGTTTCGTGATTTGTGCACGCATGTTTACACGCAGTGCCGCATCCAAGTTTGATAGTGGTTCATCCAGAAGGAATACATTTGGCTGCGATACCAATGTTCGGCCAATCGCCACACGTTGACGCTGTCCACCAGAAAGTGCTTTTGGTTGGCGCTCAAGCAAGTGGCCTAGTTGTAGGATTTCTGCTGCTTGTTCAACACGCTTGTCGATTTCTGCTTTGTCTGCTTTTGCTAGTTTCAAGCCAAATGACATGTTGTCATATAAGTTAAGGTGCGGGTAAAGAGCGTAAGACTGGAATACCATACCAACACCACGTTTGGATGGTTCGACGTCATTCATGCGCTGGTCACCAATATACAAATCACCTGAAGTAATGTCTTCAAGACCGGCAATACAACGTAAAAGGGTAGATTTACCACAACCTGATGGACCTACAAAAACAACAAATTCACCTTCGTTGATTGTTAGGTCTACGTTCTTAGAAATCAGTACGTCGCCATACGCTTTACAAACATTTTTTAACGTGACACTCGCCATGTAGCTCGTCCTCGATCAATTTTTTATTATTCACCGCTCATCATTATATGAATTATCTAGCGAGCAGTAACAGTAGGAATCGGTAAGTTATTGCGGTTGGTAAGAAAAGTAGGGTAGCACTTCAATAAAATGTCCTGAATAGAAGTGCTACCCATCATAGCCAAGTACGAGTTTCTCTCCCCCACATTATTCGTGTTGTCTCCCCCGTGAAATAATTACCACAAACAACACCAATAATGACATTCCACTCGTCTGGCAATGCAAAACCAGCAAATCTTTTTCCTAATACGTAGGCACTGCTGGGAAAGGGTTCTTACCATCCACTCTTGGATGACTGAAGTTTGTAAGATTGTGCGAGGTGCGACATCCTCCTAATAGAAATAATTGTAGGGGGAGTAGGTAGGGAGGAGTAAAAAAGGAGGAGGAATAAAGCAGTTGGTCGGAAATCACATTATTGCACCACCTAAAGTTGAAACCGATCACAGGAAGTGTCCGTTTTGTGATTTGAGTCTCTTACCCTTGGCGATTTAGATCACGAAAATACGTCATAATTGTAAGGGCGTAGGGATTAGGAGGATGAGACATATTGGATTATTTCAGATGATATATGTCGAAATACGGCTGAACCTCAATGGACTAGCCCTACATCAAAAATATAAAAAGGATACGAACATGAAAAAGTTAAGCGCTGTAGCACTAGGTACTCTTGTTGCTTTGGGTTCTTTTGGTGCTAATGCTGCCATCGAAGAAGGACAACTTACTATCTGGATCAACGGCGACAAAGGTTACAATGGCCTTGCTGAAGTTGGTAAAAAATTCGAAGAAGACACTGGCATTAAAGTGACAGTGGCTCACCCAGATGGCCTTCAAGACAAATTTCCTCAAACTGCAGCGACTGGTGACGGTCCTGACATCGTATTCTGGGCTCACGACCGTTTCGGTGGTTACGCAGAAGCTGGCCTGCTAGCAGAAATTAAACCTTCTAAGAACATTCAAGAAGGTATTGTTGATTTCGCTTGGGATGCTGTACGTTACGACGGCAAATTGATCGGCTACCCAGTTGCGGTTGAGTCTCTATCTCTAATCTACAACAAAGACCTAGTTCCAAACCCACCGAAGTCTTGGGAAGAAGTTGCAGCGCTAGATGCAAAACTTAAAAAAGACGGCAAGTCTGCAATCATGTGGAACCTAAAAGAACCGTACTTCACTTGGCCACTAATGGCTGCTGATGGCGGCTACGCGTTCAAATACACTTCTGAAGGTTACGATGTTAAAGACGCTGGTATCGCGAAAGAAGGCGTTAAAGACGCAATGAGCTTCGTAAAAGGCTTGGTAGACAAAGGCGTAATTTCTGCAGATATGGACTACTCAGTATCTGAGTCTGCATTCAACCAAGGCAAGACAGCGATGACGATCAACGGTCCATGGTCTTGGGGCAACATCGAGAAGTCTGGCGTTAACTACGGCGTGACTACGCTACCTAAGTTCCAAGGTCAATCTTCTAAGCCATTCGTTGGTGTTCTAACGGCTGGTATCAGCACTGCGTCTCCAAACAAAGACCTAGCGGTTGAGTTCATTGAGAACTACCTACTAACAAACGACGGCCTACGTATGGTTAACAACGATAAGCCTCTAGGTGCGGTAGCGCTTAACTCGTTCCAACGTGAACTAGATTCAGATACTCGTATCGCTGCGACTATGGATAACGCGATGAACGGCGAAATTATGCCAAACATTCCTCAAATGAACGCATTCTGGGGCGCGGCTAAGAACGCAATCATCAACGTAGTTGATGGTCGTCAAACTGTCGATGCAGCATTGGCAGACGCAGAAAAACAAATGACTAAATAATTAAGTAAGACCTTTTTAAGGAGGGGGCAACTCCTCCTTACTTTTCTATATTTATTCTATATTCGCTAGCAGGTTCCCTATGCAGTCAGTTCAAGGTACAAATGCTATGACAGCACCAGAAGCCAGCCTTCCGAGCAGCAAAAAAGTGTTCATGAAATGGTCACTTTTAGGCACAGTCGGCATTATCAATGGCTACGCAACAATCCTTATGTATTCACGCGGTGAGATTGCGTTTGCACTACTTACGATCATTCTTACCGCTTTAGCGTTGTTCATCTTTGGTAGTAAAAAGACGTACGCACACCGTTACATCTACCCTGGTATCGCAGGGATGATCCTTTTCATTCTTTTCCCTCTGGCGTACACCATAGGTTTGGCGTTTACCAACTACAGCGCGAAAAACCAACTCTCTTTTGATCGTGCGCAGAGCGTACTTTTGGACAGAACTTATCAAAGTGGTGATAGCTACCCGTTCACTTTATATAAAACGGATCAAGGACATCAGCTTGTGGTTGAAAAAGATGGGGAGCTACTTGCTACGCCCACTTTTCAACTAGATAGCCTTTCAGCATCGGATCTTGACCTGTCGCCAATTGAAGAAGCTACGGGCGAGAAAGAATCAATCAAGACGATTGTTAAGAGCCGTAATACGTTGAGCAGTGTTGATTTGCATCTGCCGAGCGGTGAAGACATCCGCATGAGCGGGTTACGTAAGTTTGCGGCAGTTGTGCCTTTGTACACGCTGCAAGAAGACGGCGAAACGCTTTACAACAATCGTACTGAAGAGACGTTACGTCCAAATATGGAAGTAGGTTACTACCAACCTGTCGATGAAAACGGTCAGTTTGTTGGTAGCACAGTGTCTCCTGGCTTTGTGGTGAACATTGGCACACACAACTTTGAGCGTGTGTGGAAAGATGATGGTATCAAAGAGCCGTTTATCAGTATCTTTATCTGGACGATTGTGTTCTCAGCACTCACCGTACTATTTACGCTTGTAATTGGTCTTGTTCTAGCAAGTGTTGTTCAGTGGGAAGCATTAAAAGGCCGTTCGGTTTACCGACTCTTACTGATTCTGCCTTATGCGGTACCGGCGTTTATTTCTATCTTGATCTTTAAAGGTTTGTTTAACCAAAGCTTTGGTGAGATCAACATGCTTCTGGAAGGTTTGTTCGGTATTAGCCCTGCTTGGTTCTCAGACCCGTTCATGGCGAAAACCATGATCCTGATTGTGAACACGTGGCTTGGTTTCCCTTACATGATGATTCTATGTATGGGTCTACTAAAAGCGATTCCTGATGATTTATATGAAGCGTCAGCAATTGATGGTGCGAACTTTATTACTAACTTTACTCGTATCACGCTACCAATGATGTTGAAGCCATTAACACCGCTGTTGATTGCGAGCTTTGCCTTCAACTTCAACAACTTCGTGCTTATCCAGTTGTTGACAGGCGGTGGTCCAAACATGATTGGTACGTCAGAACCTGCGGGTTACACAGACCTATTGGTAAGTTACACCTACCGAATCGCATTCGAAGGTGCGGGCGGTCAAGACTTCGGTCTAGCAAGTGCAGTAGCAACACTTATCTTCCTATTGGTTGGCGCATTGGCACTTATCAACCTACGCGTAACTAAAGTAGCTCAGGACTAAGGAGAGATTACAATGGCAATGGTACAAGGTAAGTCATTAAAGTATCGTGTTTGGGCTACTCATATTGCGATGTGGGCATTCTTGGCACTGATTATTTTCCCTTTACTGATGATCATCGCGATTTCATTCCGTGAAGGTAACTTTGCAACGGGTAGTCTGATCCCAGACAACCCAACGCTTGATCACTGGAAATTGGCATTAGGTTTCTCGGTGAATAACCCAGACGGTACAGTTACACCGCCACCATTCCCAGTCATGACATGGCTGTGGAACTCAGTAAAAGTGGGTGGTATTTCTGCAATCCTAATCGTGGCGCTATCAACCACATCAGCTTATGCGTTTGCTCGTATGAAGTTCAAAGGTAAGAACACCATCCTAAAAGCGATGATGATCTTCCAAATGTTCCCTGCGGTATTGGCATTAGTTGCTCTATACGCGTTGTTCGACAAATTGGGTCAGTACATTCCATTCCTTGGCCTGAACACGCACGGCGGTCTGATATTCGCTTACTTAGGGGGTATCGCCCTGCACGTTTGGACGATTAAAGGCTACTTCGAAAGTATTGACTCTTCGTTAGAAGAAGCGGCGGCACTGGATGGTGCGACACCATGGCAAGCATTCCGTTTGGTATTGCTTCCATTGTCTGTGCCAATCCTAGCGGTAGTATTCATCTTGTCGTTCATCATGGTAATTGGTGAAGTTCCTGTAGCATCACTACTACTTTCTGATGTAGACTCGTACACACTTGCAGTGGGTATGCAGCAATACCTATATCCACAAAACTACTTGTGGGGTGACTTTGCTGCAGCTGCTGTACTTTCAGCAGTGCCAATCACTGCCGTATTCTTACTTGCTCAACGCTGGTTGGTTGGTGGTCTAACCGCTGGTGGTGTGAAAGGATAATCTCTTGTGGTCTGAGATTGATAAGAATAACTAGAAAAGGGCGACCACATGGTCGCCCTTATACGTAGCACGGATATTACAATTTTGGTTTGGCCGCCGATCAGTAATATCTTGGCTTTTATTGGCGTTACGCATAGCTGGCTGTTAGCTTAGTTCCTTACGATTCAATCACTAACAGTTTTTGTAACCATAACCTGAGTTTTGACTCAGGTTTTTTTATACCTGTTAAATACAGTTGTTCAATAAGCAGGTAAAGATTAGCGGCTTTGCAATGGATTACACAGGGCTAGGAGAATGCCCTGCGTAGCACTTCACATAAATAACCTGAGTTCAGGTATCAGTAAAATTGAGGTAGGTAAGGATTAAAACTCTCGACTGGAGGGGGCACATCCAACGTATTGAAGCAGCGTGTATAAGCTTTCTTGCTGTAGTGCGACGCGACGAAATAAATTTGCAAAGGTGACATCACCGCCAAAGCAGGTTTGAATGTAATGGTTAATTTCTGTTTCGTTATACCCCTCGACGTACATGGTTCTTACCCACTGGTACTCGACCGCTTTTAAATTGGTCAACGTCTCTTCACTTAAGGTCGTTTCTTTTAGTCTCAAGATCCAAACTCTATCCAACTCCAAAATAGTGGAAGGATTTAAGCAAAGCTAGGTGAAGGATTTATGACAGAGGAGGCCGAGTGTGAAGCAAATGGCAAAACCATGATGTTGCTCCACACTCTGGTTATAAGTAACGTTGAGGTAGTCAATAGCGTTCTTAACGGATGTAGGTTACTTGAGATACTTTACGTGCGCTTCCATCTCTTCCCCGATTTCTTTGCGCATGTTCATAAGGCGGATAGCGGATTGTTCCAAGGCTTTATCTTCATCAGACTCTGGAACCCATTTCGGCACGTCGGTTGGTTTTCCGTTCTCATCTACAGCAACCATAATAACGATACAGTGGGTGGTGAGTCTGTTTTTCATTTGTTTTGGGTCACTGGCTTGCACGTCAATCGCGATGTGCATTGAGCTTCGTCCGGTATAAATGACTTTCGCGCTAACTTCGACTAAGTTGCCGACATGAATCGGCGCAACAAAACGAATACCACCTGCGTATGCAGTAATGCAATATTTGCCACTCCACGCTGCAGAGCAGGCGTAGGCTGCTAAGTCGATCCATTTCATTACGGCGCCGCCGTGCACTTTTCCGCCGAAATTGACGTCACTGGGTTCTGCTAAAAAGCGAAGGGTAATGTCTCTTTGACCACTGCTCATCTGTCTTTCCTTGGTGAGTTATTGTTTTCCCAATTTAGCAGCAAGATGAATTTTCGGGAATAGCGAATGAAACAAAATATTAACTTTTATTCGAACGATGAAAACAAAAAGCCACAGCGTAGTTCTGTGGCTTGGGGAACTGGGATTAATTGGCGGTGGAGGCAATCTCAGAATTGGGCAATGGCTTTCTGTGTCGTATTTTTATTTGCGACAGGATAACGCCAGAGATGACTAACAGCCCACCAATAATGTGGTAAGCGTAAATTTTCTCACCAATCAACGTTGAAGCAAGTACGACAGAAACCACGGGCATTAAGTTCATGAACATGGCACTTGAATCAGCGCCAATTGAATCAATCGCTTTCACCCACATTAACGGCGCAAAAATGGAAGCCGCAATGCCAGCATAGGCGATTAATGGTAGCGCGTCTTGGCTTGGTAACAGTTGCTCACTAGATAGCCAAAGTGGTGTAAGCATCACAACCGAGAAGAAGCCTTGCATGTAAACCAGAGTCAAACTACTGAAAGGCATCTTCCAGCGTTTTAGCAGCACGCAATAAGCCGCGTATACCATGGCTGCAATCAGCATAAGGCTATCACCTTGGGTCATGTCTTGATGTAAAAAGTAGGTGATATCACCATGACCAAGCATAAACGCCAAGCCGCCGAGCGAAATCACACCACCGACGATACTTAACATTGATACAGACTTGCCTAACAGAGGAACACTTAAAAATACACTGATCAAAGGAACCAAAGAGGTAATCAGTGCCATGTTGGAAGCCGTTGTCGTTAAACCAGCGTAGTAGCCAAGTGATTGGTTGAGCACCATGCCAAGTAACGCAAGAAATGCCAGCTTAGTTAAGTAAGGTCGAATAATGTGTCGTTGTTTTATGATCGCAGGCAGACAAAATGGAGTTAGAAGTACCATTGCGACAAACCAACGGTAGAAACTCATCGCACTTGGTTCAATGGCGCTTGCTGCCATCTTATTCACAATTGAGTTACCACCCCAAATCATAACGGTGAAAAACGGAAGTAAATAAATCATGAGAACCCTATAGCACAATTATTGATGGCGCTAGTCTGGCAGGTCTTTATAATAAAAAGTATCTCTTAAAAGACATCGTAAGCGATAGGAAGACAATTTTGAAAAAGAGCGCCAGAAATCTTCATCCCTCATTATCAATCGACCGCGCACCATCGGATGTATTTATGAATTTTGAAGCCTTTCTCTCTAATACAGAAACACGAATTCATAGCCATCCTTGGGGGCAAGTGCAGCTGATCAGCGGTGGGATCCTAGAGATGGATGCAGAAGATACAAGATTTCTAGCGCCTCCGCATCTTGCAATTTGGGTTCCCGCTGGTATCCGTCATACTAGTTACAACCGTAAACCTATCGAATATTGTTCTTTGAACATTGCCCCTGAATTGACGGCGCACTTTCCTACCAAAACGAGTCTGATCAAAGTGACTCCAATCGTGTCGTCCATTATTGAGGACTTTCGTCAACGAGATATTAACGTGGCGCAAAGTGATGAAGACAAGCGCTTGGTACAGGTGTTATTGGACCAGCTCGCAAAGCAAGAAGTGGAACACCACTTTTTACCAACGACCGATAACAAGTATCTTGAACCGATTTTAAAAGCAGTAGAAGAATCGCCGACGGATGAGATCAGTTTGGCGGAGTGGGCGGAAAAAGTGCATACCACAGAACGCACGTTGGCGAGACACTGTCAGAGTGAGTTGGGCATGAGCTTTACTGAGTGGCGCTTACGTGTACGCTATTTGCATTCTATGGAGTTGCTGCGTAAAGGGCAGACCGTAAAGGAAGTCGCGTTGACGTTAGGTTATAACCAAGCTAGCCCTTTTATCGCGATGTTCAAGAAATACTCCGGCATGACACCGGAGCAATATAAGAACCGCTTATTATAACTGAGCCAGAACGTAATTCAGACCACCGACCACGGCTGTAACTTGCGCATCGTTGCACTCTTCGTCGGTCACCGTTGGGCTGTCTGGGTACACTTCCGTTGTCGTGCCGTAAACGCAATTTGTTACGCCGCCACACAGACCCAGCTTCACCATTGGGTAGTTGATAACGCCAAACTGTACGACTGGTGAACCAATGATTTCGCCATTTTCATCTGCAGGTGCAATGTGAGTCACTTTCGCAACCGATTCAATCACCGCTTTTTGAAACTCGGGTTGAGGGTTTTCACTATCTCCAACTGTGTAAAAACCGTCTGGGATCATGCCCTCGATGTACTCAATGCCATCACGAGCGGCAAGCGCAGGACGGAACTCTGTTTCATCGGAGTCTGTCGTCTCGTGCAAATCAATGTGCATTAATACATCGCCTAATGTCGCAACGAGCTTCATGAGGTTGGCGGATTCTTCGGCGGGGCTATCCTTATAGAAAGAGCGGTTTGGATCAATCGCGTTTGGATTCCAGCGGTTGATCACCTCGTAACCCCAAGGGCTCACGCAAGGTGCAACGACAATATTGAAATGCTCTGCGTAGCGCTCTGCTTCTGTTTCTACAAACTTTAAAGCGCCATGTACACCGCTGGTTTCATAACCGTGTACGCCGCCTGTGACCAAAACAACAGGCTTCGTTGAATCCCAGTTGCGAGTTTTGATACAAAACAGAGGGAAACGTGCCTCGTTGTATGAGAGCGCACCGTATTGTTCAACATCAAAACGCTCGCGTAGGGCATCGATTTTACTGACGACTTCATCTTGGTAGCTACGTTTTACTTCTTGCGTTGCTAACCAAGCTTTACGTTCTTCTTCGCTCCAAGGTTGGCCAGGGGTACCGATTGGGTAAATGTATCCACTTTTCATCTATACTTTTTCTTTTGACTGCTGAAAGGTATCACAAGACTAGACCTGTCTTATCTTAACGGCAATATAAAACACCATTTGGGATAGTATTCTTTGCAAAATCATCACTTTGATGAGTGATTTATTGGTGTTACATTTTGTTACTTACTCAATTTCATATAAGAGACAAAAAATGGCTGGAGCAAGTTTACTCACACTGTTGGATGATATTGCCACGGTACTCGACGATGTCGCCTTAATGTCGAAAATGGCGGCAAAGAAAACCGCAGGTGTGTTGGGTGATGACCTAGCGTTAAACGCTCAACAAGTGTCTGGTGTTGCATCTGAGCGAGAAATTCCAGTGGTTTGGGCGGTTGCGAAAGGCTCGTTCAAAAACAAATTGATTTTAGTTCCTTCAGCATTGCTAATTAGCGCGATTATTCCATGGCTTATCATGCCACTATTGCTAATTGGCGGCTTGTTTCTCTGCTTTGAAGGGGCAGAAAAGGTGCTTGAGAAAGTCTTCCCTCACTCCCATCCGCACGAAGAAAAAGAAGAGTTAGTTAATACTGGCGAGTCGATAGAAGAGTATGAAAAACGCAAAGTTGCTGGTGCGATTCGAACGGACTTTATTCTTTCAGCGGAAATCATTGTGATTGCGTTAGGTACCGTGACTGGGGCGAGCCTTGTGACGCAAATCTTAGTGGTGAGCTTAATTGCAGTCATCATGACCATTGGTGTTTATGGCTTAGTAGCAGGCATCGTGAAATTGGATGACTTGGGCTTCTACCTTGAAATTCGCTCAAAAGGTAAGGGCTGGATGGCGAAAGTCGGCAGTGCTTTAGTTGCTTTTGCACCAAAGCTGATGAAGTTGTTAACGATTGTGGGTACTGCCGCGATGTTTTTAGTCGGTGGGGGGATTGTAGTGCACAACGTGCCTGCCATTCATCACTTTGTAGAGCCGATTATTATGAACTTTAGTGGTCATTCGGTTGCTACAGCGATTCTGCCTATTTTGCTTAACGGTATTATCGGTTTTGTGGCGGGTTTGATTGTGGTTGCTGTGTGGACAGCTGTAGAAAAAATTCGCGGCCACTAATAATCACAGCTCAAAACAAGAAAAGAACAACAAGGGTCATGACTTCTTTTCACAGAAAGGCATGACCCTCTTTTATGGGTGGAACGTCAGTAAAGTACTTACTTCACTTTCCACTCAATTTGTTCATTTGCTCGAATAGGCACAACGATATCATTGCCAAATGGCATCGTTTCCGGCACATCCCAAGCGGATTTTTCTAACGTTACCGTATCTGTGTTGCGCGCAATGCCGTAAAAATCAGGACCATTGAAGCTTGCAAACGCTTCCAAGTTTTCCAGCTTACCTTCATTCTCGAATACTTCTGCATAAAGCTCTAGTGCTGCGTGTGCGGTGTAAGAACCAGCACAACCGCAAGCTGACTCTTTTGCCCCTTTCGCATGTGGCGCAGAGTCGGTACCTAGGAAGAACTTCTTGCTACCACTGGTTGCAGCTTCGATCAGCGCTTGCTGGTGGGTGCTGCGCTTAAGAATTGGCAAACAGTAGAAATGAGGCTTAATACCCCCCACAAGCATATGGTTACGGTTGAAAAGAAGATGGTGAGCAGTGATGGTAGCCGCTACGTTATCTGAGGCGTTATTAACGAAGTTTGCTGCGTCGGCAGTGGTGATGTGTTCTAGAACGATTTTAAGATTAGGGAAGTCATTGACGATAGGAGCGAGGACAGTATCAAGGAATTCTTTCTCTCGGTCGAAGATATCAACATCGTGATGTGTTACTTCGCCATGAACCAGAAGTAACATTCCGACTTCTTCCATCGCTTCGAGAACGTGGTAAATGTTCTTCGCATTGGTCACACCGGAATCTGAGTTTGTGGTAGCGCCTGCAGGATAAAGCTTGGCAGCAACAATGTTTCCGGTGGCTTTAGCCTTACGTATTTCATCTGGTGTGGTGTTGTCTGTGAGGTAAAGTGCCATCAAAGGTTCAAACTGTTCGCCATGTTGCTCTTTTAGAATTCGGTCACGGTAGGCTAGGGCGAGCTCAGTTGTAGTAACTGGTGGGACGGTATTTGGCATGATCAGCGCACGGCCATTGTAGCGGCTGATGTCGCGAACGGTGTCTTTAAGAACTTCCCCATCGCGTAAGTGAACGTGCCAGTCGTCAGGACGAGTGATTGTCAGTGTTGTCATTAATTGCTCCCACCATTGAAAAGTTGTCTGATTGGAGCCCAAGCGCCGTATTTGCTTTTGAGCAAACGCTTGCGCTTAGGCGACAGGATGATAGAGGAATTGCCCTCACATTTCATCCCATTTTTCACTTTTCTACAGAGTGAGAGTGTAAGTGGTTACTTCATTGTTAACCAAAGCGCGTGGATCGTACCTGGTAGAAAGAAGAAACACGTCAATATTAGGTTAATCAAAAAGTCTTTATTTAGACCTTTCTCCATAAACACCGCGACAGGCGGAAGAAAGATACATAACAAAATCAGAACCAGTTTTCTTGTATCCATAATTAAGCTCCAAATCGATAAATGGGAGTAGTGATAACTTGGGTGAATTATGTGTGTCGTATCACACTTTATCAAACGGTATTTGGTCAGAACGGTGTTAAAAAACGCGAATATTGAGTGTAGTAAATACTTGTCACTAAAACCAAATTTATAAGAATATGGTTTCGAGAAAGTTGCGATGGATGAAGAGGCAGTAGACTCTGCAACTTAATGTGATTTGGGTATACAATACTGCAACAAATAAAAAACACCCGTAGGAAGAAGGCCATGTCGCAACCCGTTTTATCCCAAATTAATGTTTTTCCGGTTAAGTCAGTTGGCGGATTATCGCTGTCATCCGTATGGGTTGAGAAGCAAGGATTGAGCTTCGATCGTCGTTTTATGATTGCGAAAGCTGATGGCGCTATGATTACCGCGAGAAAGTATCCGCAAATGGTAACCATTAAGTCCGCCTTATTACCCGATGGGGTTGTGTTTAGCAGTTTGGGGATGGAGCCGCTTAAAATCCGTTATCAAGACTTTAAAATGCAGGAAACGCCAGCAACAGTTTGGAAAGACACCTTTACTGCATATACCACCACAGATGATGCAGATGATTGGTTTAGTCGTGTATTGGGTCAACGTGTTGAGTTGTTGTTTAGTGGTGAGCAATCGAATCGTGTCCGTGAAAAGCTAGGTCAAAACGTCAGTTTTGCTGATGGTTATCCGGTTTTAGTGATCAGCCAAGCTTCACTTGATGAGCTGAACCGAAGAAGTTCAGAGCTACATTCAATGGATCAGTTTCGTACTAACTTAGTTGTCTCTGATACTAAGCCGTTTGAAGAAGATTCATGGAAGCGCATACGAATCGGTGAGGTAGAGTTTGAGTCTCTCAAACCTTGCGAGCGCTGTATCCTGACTACGGTTAATACCCAAAGAGGCACGTTCCGAGAGAGCAAGGAGCCACTTAAAACCTTACAACAGTTCCGTGCAAATGATGTCGGTGGTGTGTTCTTCGGGCAAAATCTTGTCGCGCGGAATGAAGGCATTATTCGTCAAGGCGATAAAGTTGAGGTGCTGGAATACAAAGAACCGGAGTTTTACGCGGATAACTCGCCAGTGCGCATGACGTTAACATGTGTTGAGCGTGAGGAAATCGCCCAAGACTTTGTGACCTTATGGTTAGAACCAAACAAAGGTTCTTTGCCTAATTACTTGCCAGGACAACACCTGCCAATAGAGGTGAATATTGATGGGAAGAAAGTGGGTCGACGCTATACGCTATCATCCAGTCCGTCTCGTCCGGGTCGCTATGCTATTTCTGTTAAGCGTATTGCAGGTGGAAGAGTCTCTAATTCGCTCTTAGACAATTTACAAGTCGGTGATGTTTTAGAGGCAGAACAACCTGATGGCCAGTTCCACCTAAAAACTCATGAAGCGCAGCCTCTATTGTTACTCTCTGCAGGCAGTGGAGTAACACCAATGCTATCGATGGTGCGTTACTTAGCGGATCACAATCAGTTGGATAACGTGGTTTTCTACCATCAATGTCGTACCGAAAATGATATTCCTTGTCGCTCAGAGTTGGAGCAGTTAAAGCGTGAGCACCCGGGGTTAGAAGTGAAAATCTGCTTAACGCAGCCTGCCGTTGATTGGTTTGGTTTGAAAGGGCGTTTAAGTTTGTCACACATTAAGCAAATCAAAGATGTTGAACAGCGCCAAGTGTTTGTGTGTGGTCCTGATGGTTTTATGGAGAAAGCGAAAAATCTCCTACTAAGAAAAGGGCTGCCAGAAGAAAACTACCATCAAGAAGCGTTTGGCGTATCTTCAGTTACTTCAAGACCAGAGAAGAGCATAGCGATCGATTTCAATGGGACGAAAGTTGTAGGGAATAATCAGAAAACGTTGTTAGATCAGCTTGAAGACGCAGGGAAGGTTGTTAGCAATAGCTGTCGTGCTGGCTTATGCGGCGCGTGCAAGGTTCAGCTTACGTCGGGTAAAGTACATCATCCGGACGTGCCTGCGTTGACAGATGAGGAACGTGCGATGGGAACCGTATTGGCGTGTTGTGCTGTTCCAGAGACGGACGTGACGGTAACAAACTAAGCGAGAAGGCTCCCCGGTTCTCAATAAAAACGCTGCTAACTTTAGCAGCGTTTTGAGTTTAAAAGTGAACGGAAAATATCGCTTAGTCGTAAATCGTCGGGATTGGCTGACGTTTGTGCTGCGTTGCTTTGTAAATCGCTACCAGACGATCACTCACTTGCTGCGGAACGGGTTTGCCTTCTAAGAAGTCATCGATCTGTTCATAAGTTAAGTTCAGAGCATCTTCATCTGCTTTTTGCGGCTCTAGTTCTTCTAGATCTGCCGTTGGTACTTTCTTAACAAGTAGTTCTGGTGCGCCTAATGTTGCAGCCAACTCGCGGACTTGACGTTTGCTTAAACCAAATAGAGGGGCAAGGTCGCACGCGCCGTCACCAAACTTAGTGTAAAAACCGGTGATGTTCTCTGCTGAGTGGTCTGTTCCCAATACTAAGCCGCCAACGTAACCAGCGATTTCATATTGTGCAATCATACGAGCTCGCGCTTTTACGTTACCTTTTACGAAATCAATTTTGTCGGCTTCAGTCGGAAGCAGGCCCGTCCCTTGCAATGCGGTATCAGTCGCCGCATGCAAACCGTCAACACCATCTTTAATGTTCACAGACACAGAGTGTGTTGGCTTGATGAAAGAGAGTGCCAGTTGCGCTTCATCTTCATCTTTTTGCTCACCGTAAGGCAGACGTACTGCGATAAACTGATATTTGTCAGTACCAGATTCCGCATTCAATTGTTCTACTGCAAGCTGGGCAAGGCGACCTAACGTGGTTGAGTCAACACCGCCACTAATGCCAAGCACGAGTGACTTACAACCTGCTTCTTGTAGCTTACGCTTAATAAAAGCAATACGGCGTTCAATTTCAAAATGCGGATCAATTGAAGGGAGTACACGCATTTCATCACGGATGGATTGTTCCATTTAGGGTTCCTTTTCCTGCAAATATTTCAGACACCAAAGCCCGCTTGCTCAAATGGTGATAAACCATGCAATTGAGACTGATAAACACGACTTTAGGGTCAAAAGCTGTAAAGATTAGTAGTATCATACCGAAATCATCAGATTAGAAAACTCTCTTCAACCAGGTAATCACCGGATATGAAAAAAATCGCCATTTTTGGTAGTGCATTTAACCCACCTAGTTTAGGGCATAAAAGTGTTATTGAGTCATTGAGCCACTTTGACCTTGTGCTACTTGAACCTAGCATTGCACACGCTTGGGGCAAGAATATGCTCGATTACCCAACTCGGTGCAAAATGGTTGATGCATTCATCAAAGATATGGGACTTTCTAATGTTCGGCGTTCTGATGCAGAGCAAGCTTTGTACCAACCCGGACAAAGTGTGACAACCTATGCGTTGTTAGAAAAAATTCAAGAAATCTACCCAACAGCCGATATAACTTTTGTCATAGGTCCTGATAATTTCTTCAAATTTGCTAAATTTAGTAGAGCAGAAGAGATTATGGAACGTTGGACTGTTATGGCGTGCCCTGAAAAAGTAAAAGTCAGAAGCACGGATATACGTAACGCATTGGTTACGGGTGAAGACATAAGCGCCTACACAACCCCGTCCGTCTGTGAATTGTTGCTTAACGAAGGCTTATACAAAGAAACATTATCTGGGAACTGAGAGGTCAGATTTTCATGGTCAGATTAGCCGTATTTAGTGCATGTGCGCTGCTTGTGGTCACACAAGCTCATTCTGCGTGTAACTATTTTTCTGATCGTTCTGTTGTGTTTGAAGATAACACCCTTCCTATCTGTGAAGAAATTTTAGATTCCATTGGCGTATTAAGTACGGATGCGTTGATTTGGTATGCTGCGGAAGCGAAATTCGAAGGGCCAACAGAAAACTATTGGGAAGAGTGGGCGATTAAGCCGGAAGACACACCACTCCTAACCCAAAATCTAGAAAAGAATTATTTTGGGCTTGGTTTTTGGATGCCGGAAGAGCTCCGAGACGAAGAGAGCAAAATGGACACAGAAGAGTGGCTCCGTAGTCATGGCCTGATGTTCAGCGTGGGTTTTGGTGATAAATCCGACGGACAGCCAAGAATGCGATTTGATTATCGTTGGCACGAATATTACGACGCTGACTGGATGATGCAGATTGAAGTTCCCTTCTAGTCACCTTGAGCGAACATAAAAAGGGCGTACATTATCCATGTACGCCCTTTTTATTTTTATCTGAGTCTCGATTTTCTGTGCGCGTCACTCTGCGTAATACTGAAAAGATGGCTCTTTAGAATGCGAGTTATAGCGCTTCTCCAAAGACCAAAAAGCAAAGTTGCTCATATTCTTCTGTGTTACCTGCAAAAAGCGTATCGACAATCTGCTCTTCTTTCTTTCCCGACAGCTTCATTTTTCTTGCTTCACGGAGTGTGAGTACCAAGCACAGCTCTTTAGAAATGTCCATGTCACAACCAGGCGTCCACTGATTGATGGTTTTTGTTAACGTTGAGTGCGCTAGTTTAGGAGAGAGAGTCAATACTTCATGTCTTACTACCGTCAGCAGATCGGTTTGCAGATCCGAGCGCTCGGCTGTTGTTGCTAGTTTCTCGACGAGGGCTTTTAGCAGCGGTGAAGGTTTCACAAAACCTGCTTGTTGTGAGAAGTCATCATTTAAACGCACAGAAAAATCACAACGATATACACGAGAATTAGGTAAAAAGGTGAGGGAGCTCAAACATCCTTGAGGAATCCAAAAATATTGGCCTGGTTCAATGGCATACTCCTGCTTACCCAATTTAATGACGGCTAACCCTTCGACGACAGACAGCAGACTGTGCTTCAGTGCTTTTTTGCGCGCAGCTACTTCAAGAAAGGGGTATTTAGCGTCGTGAAATTCAATTGCGTAGTTCATTATGAGTACCAGTGTTTTTTGGCGCTAAGGGTAACGTTAAACCTATACGATTCCAACCAGCTGAGAGAATTTTTTAGCATGAGAAATTGTAGCCTAACTGGTATGACCATGTTAAAAGTATGGGTTGAAATGCTGCTTGTCAGCAAAACTATGCGTAAAATGTGCCAGCTTTTTTTGATATGTAATGAACAATGACTGCCAATACCGATCCTTATATTGAAATTCGTCCTTACAATGACGAAGAAATTCCAGCAGCGCTGGATCGTCTAATCCAAGATGATGAATTTATCACTGCTATTCTCGATCATCGCTTTGCTAATAAAGCAGCGTGGTTTAAAACGCTAATGAGCCCGATCCTGCGCATCTATCTGAAAGCTAAATGGAGCAAGCTTGATTCAGTAGAAGCGATTCAGATTGAAGTGAAGAAGTATCTGAAAGATACATTGAATAAGACAACGGATGGCGTCACTTTTTCTGGTTTGGATAAGCTGGATAAAAACACGTCGTACTTATTCGTTTCTAACCACCGTGATATTGCGATGGACCCTGCGCTAGTAAACTATGGCTTGTACCAAAGTGGGCACCGTACGGTTCGTATTGCGATTGGTGACAACCTGCTGAAGAAGCCATGTGCGACAGAATTGATGCGACTCAATAAAAGCTTCATCGTTAAGCGCTCTGCTAAGGCGCCTAGAGAAATGATGAAAGCATTAGGACAACTGTCGAGCTACATTAAACACTCGCTTGATACCGGTAATTCAATTTGGATTGCCCAAAAGGAAGGTCGTGCCAAAGATGGAAACGACTTTACTGATCCTGCGATTTTAAAAATGTTCCATGTTGAAGGCCGCAAGCAGAAGATCAGCTTTGGTGAATACACGCGTTCTTTGAAAATCGTTCCTGTCTCGATTGCCTATGAAAATGATCCATGTGACATTGCCAAAGCAAAAGAGCTGTACGAAAAAGCAGAAAATGGCCGTTATGAAAAAGGTGAATTTGAAGATATCGAAAGCATCATTCAGGGCATCATTGGTTATAAAGGTCGTGTGCATGTCGCGTTTGGTGATGTGATTGATCAAGAGTTTGAAACGCCAGAATCTCTTGCCGGTGAAATCGACCGCCAAATTCACAATAACTACAAGTTGTACCCAATCAACTTGTTAGCTGCTGGACGCGAAGATTCAAGCATCATCACAGAGGCGGTGAAGCGTCACCTCGCGGATAAATTGGAGCAGTTACCTGAAGGTGCAAGACCTTATTTGGTGGCGAGCTATGCCAACCCAGTGAACAATCAAGAGTAATATTCATCACTGAACTTGATGGATTATGAACGCCTTAAAGCCTCGGTTTTCCGGGGCTTTTTTTTGTCTACTTTTTAAGGAGCAACGGCCCCGCCAAGGGTTAAATTGCTAGGCCACTTGGTAATCTTGTTGCCACCTAAAAAGATATTCCCTTTCACCGTCATCGTGTCTGGAAATACTTGTAGCGCGGATCCTCCTATATAAAGGTTACCATCAACCACCAATCCTTCAGGAAGAGCAGAGATAGGAGTGCGAATAACACTTAAATCGCCTTTGACTCGAAGTTTAGCTGGGAGCGTTTTTAATGGTGTATCCGTCAAGTTCAGATAACCGCCGAGTTTGATGCCCCTAGGCCAGCTTTCGATCTTACTACCCAGTAGATTCGCATAACCTTTTATCTTTGTACCTGAGCGAATGGTTTTGAGTGCGCTGTTGGTTGCTTCCAAACTGCCTCCAACATCAAGCCCCTTAGGCAGCTTTTTGATCGGGGTTTGCGAGATATTTAAGTTGCCTTTGACCACTAACCCAGAAGGTAATTGAGTGTAAGGTTTGTTTCGTAGATCAAGATTACCGTAATTATCGGTGTGACCAAACTTAGAGTAGTAATCTAGCTCATATGCGAAAGATGGGAAGCAGAGCAGCATCAAGGTAAGGAAAAGGGAAACAAAACGCATAGCCAGAGACTTAGTTAAACATAGAGATCTTAAGTGCTCATCTTATACTTAAATAGACTCATTATGCATACTTTGTTAACAGTTTTTGATTTTTAGCCCAAGAACTTCAAATTAGGGCTTTATCTGAAAGCATACACGCGCTCACGATGCCGAGTTGCTCCAGTATGCAAGTTAGGGAATGATTAAGTGATTGATTATATAGTTTATTTAAAAGTAAATGTGAGAAAAATATCAGTAGAGATATGAAGAATATGAGGTTCTGCCAAGAACTGAACAAGCGTCCTTGTTAGTATCATGAGCGTCTGAGGGAGATTTTCATGAAGTTAAAAAGAGTGTCTATTTTTGTCGCTGGTGTTGTAGCAGTACTACTATCTGGGGCCGCTTTTGCTAAATCATACAGTACGCCAGAAAGCAAAGCGCTGGTGGTCGCTGACGGCAAGGTAGGTCAGCGTATCTGTTACTACGATGATAAAGCCTACACCACCGGAGCCGTGATTAATGTTGAGGGTGTATTACTGATGTGTACAGCTGAGAACGATTTTGAAACGAATGGTTCGTTAAAGTGGGTGGTATTCAAAAAAGATAAATAAACGCCAAAAACCGGTCTGTTTAATATTAGGATAACGGAAAAATAAAAAAGCGAGCACAGAGCTCGCTTTTTCCATTAACGCGCGAGTGAGCGAGTTTTTAATTCAAAGATAAGCTTTTCAGCACTTACTTCAAATTTGAATCGAGCCGTCGCTTGGTTTGACTCTTCTGTTATTTCAGAAACATTGTATTCAACATCAGCACATACTGATTTAGCGAGCTCAATGTATTTTTGTAGTTCAGACTCTAGCTCTGTTTTTGTCTGTGCGAAAACCGTTACGTCGGCAACTTCGTCACCTTCTTTGATGATGAAGCCAATCTCGCCTGCGCAGCCGCAAGCTTCACATACTTGGTTTTTTTCTAATTCGACACTCATAACGAATCCTCTTGTAAATACTAAGGGTATTCTATCAGGTATTTGATCTGTATCTACAAAAATGACGAGTTTTGAATAAAAAAAGAACAGAATAGGCGCTTGTTAAGTAAGGGTTAAAGATTGGATTACTAAATCATTAAGAACGTTAATGTGATATATATCAACATTTAAAATCAATTAACGAACATAGTGACGAGATTTCGCTCAGCCCAGTTGAACTAATGGACAATTTATAAGACTATTTCTTGATTGATTATTTTTAATAATTATCATTCTTGGTCTTTGAATAGTTTCGATGAATAATTGGCGCAAGGTTTTGATGAGACTAACTTTTCGCCTTATTTTGAGTAGCATGTATTGACAAAAACATAACTGCAAATTGCACATTACGCAGTGTAAAGACGTTATGATTTGGAACTTAACTTTATATTAAGTAGTCGCAGTACATATATCCAAATGGCCTTAATGCGCAGGTGTTAGCGGTTCAATTTTTAGGTTTCGCTTAACGAAGTGCCTTGGGCAACTTGGGTATAATGCTAAGAATGATTTCATTCTGGCCTCATTTAATAGTGAGTTAGATGGATTTACAAAGAGAAGAGCTTAAAATATGCCAAAGCGTAGTAAAGAAGATACCGAAATCACTATCCAAAAGATCATGGATGCCGTTGTTGATCAGCTACTAAGACTAGGTTACGACAAAATGTCGTACACGACTCTAAGTCAGCAGACAGGTATATCTCGTACCGGTATTAGCCATCACTTCCCTAAGAAAACGGACTTCACCGCCGCACTGGATGGTCGTATCTTTAAAATGTTTATTGAACACCTAGAGTTTGATAAAGGGCTAAGTGCATTTTCACAAAGTTGGATTAAAGCACTGGAAGATGCTGAGTTCCTCGCGATTTTACGACTGCTATTCCATCACATTGTCACGGCCGAAAATGCGCAAGAATTTGCTGCTAACGGTATTGACCGTTTATACAAAATGGTTGAAAGCCAGTTTGGCGCAGGTGGTGACAAAGAGCTCGAGTGGTTGATTGGTCGTTCATTGATCCAAATGAGTAAGTAATCGCAATTGAGAGCGATAGATGAACACTTGTTTGCTGCTTTGGTTGTAAAGCCAAGGCAGAACACAGTAATTTTCTCGCCGCTCTTTTGAGCCCAAGATTCGATTAAATATCAAAGCAAAGGCCCGCAATATGATTATTGCGGGCCTTTGTCGTTTGGAAAGCAGAAGAGACGGCTTAGAAGAGATACACGCTAAGCGGCGGCGTGAACTTGAGGAAAGTCTAAAGTTGGATGTTTTGTCACGATGGAGCGGTAGCCATAAACGTGCTCAATGCGCTCTGGCGTCAGTGCATTCCATGGTGTGTCATCACAAACCAGTTTTCCCTTATGCAAAAGTACAAGTCGGTCTGCGTACTGGGAGGCTAAATTCAAGTCATGCAACACGACAACGACTGCGGCGTTCTGTATTTTCGCGGCCTCACGAGCAATCTTTAACGTGTTGTGTTGGTGGGCGAGATCTAACGCAGAGGTTGGCTCATCAAGCATCAAGATTCGTTCCTCGCCAGATTGGTGTAGCTGTGTCATCACGCGTGCTAGATGTAATCGTTGCTTTTCGCCACCAGATAAAGATGGATAGAGGCTTTCTGCCAAATGCAGTACATCGGTTTGTTTCATGTAATGTAAAGCTAACTTAGTGGTTTCTTTATTGGACAGCGATAGCGGAATCGCACCTAATTCGACCACTTCTCTGGCTAAAAATGGGAAGGTCAACGTACTGTGCTGAGGGAGCATCGCAATGTGTTTTGCGCTTTTTTCTGGCTCCCAATCATGCTTTTGTTTACCGAAGTAGGCGATGTCATGATTTGAAGAGATTTCACCACACAGAAGCTTGAGCAAAGTACTTTTGCCCGCACCGTTGGGGCCGAGTAGAGCGGTCACTTCACCAGCTCGGATATCAATATTGATGTCATCGAGAACAATGCGCTTGCCATATTTCATCGAAATGTTTTTACCCGATAAAACGATCTGGTTCATTACAAAATCTTCCCTTTCTGCTGGAACAATAAGTAGATGAAGAAGGGCGCGCCGATCAAGGCGGTCACGATACCGACGGGTAATTCTGCTGGTGCCACGGCAATACGAGCAAACATATCAGCAGCGGTAAGAAGCAGCGCTCCCATTAGTGCAGAGATTGGCAGTAGCGTTCGATGGTCGGGGCCTGCTAGCATGCGTCCTAAGTGAGGAATCACGAGCCCAATAAAACCAATTGCACCACTAATACTCACCGTAATACCAACCCCCAATGCAGAGAGCAAAATAAGCTGTCGTTTGAGTTTTTGGACCGGAACTCCCAAGTGTCTTGCTTCTGATTCCCCTAGCAACAGAGCATTTAGCGCCATCGATTTTTTCTGGAACCAGAATAACAGGATGACCAGCGTAACAGCGGATAGGCCTATCCCCGACCAATTTGCGCCAGCTAATGAGCCCATGGACCAAAGTGTTAGATCTCGCAGCATCTGATCATCTGCGATAAAGTTCATATATCCAATCGCTGCTCCCGAAAGCGCGCTGATGGCAACGCCAGCTAACAACATAATCGTAACTGAGGTACCAAATTTACTTGTGCCGAGTTTATAAACGAGAATGGTCGTCAACGCACCACCTAGGAAAGCAAAAAGAGGCAGCGCAGCTAAGTTCATCAGTTGCGGATAGTTTTGGCTAAACTCAGCAAATACAACAATAGCGAACGCGCCACCAAGTGCTGCCCCAGCAGATACACCAATGATACCAGGCTCGGCTAATGGGTTACGGAACAAGCCCTGCATAACCACACCACAAATTGCCAAAATGGCGCCGATGAACATACACAAAATGGTGCGAGGTAACCGGATCTCGTTAATCACCAACTGAATGTGAGGAGCGAGATCAGAACTGCTTCCTGTTAGGCTACGCAAACTGTCAGTGAAGCTAATGCTCATTGGACCTACTGTAATAGAGGCGATAGCAACAAATGCTAAAAAGCCACTAAGTACGGATAACGTCGTTGAAAGGGAGATACGTCTTAACAACATGTCATGTCTCTATGGGTAAAGCAGCGCATTCAAACGCTCGGCTTCTGCAAGGCTTTTAAGACCCAAACCACCAACAAGGGCGTGACCGTCAATCGTGATGATATTTTTATTCATTCCCGCAGGTGTTGCGGCGAGAAGTGGCATTGCTTTTAAAATCGCATCGGCACCGCCCAGCGTTTCATAGCTGCGACCGCTAACGAGAATAACGTCAGGCTGCATCTCTACCATGGCTTCTGTGGATAAAGGCTTGTAAGAAGACAGCTGGTCAGCAGCTGGGTTTAGTCCGCCTGCTAGCTGGATAATTGCATCGGGTGTGGTTTCTGATCCTGCAACGTTCGCAGGTCGACCTTCATGGATGAGTAGAAACAGTACTTTCTTTTTCTGAGCTTGAGCAGGTTGATTTGCATTGAGTGCTTGAACTTGCGCTTTCACATCTTGCTTTAAATCTTCCGCTTTAGCCTGGCGATTCATAAGGTTCGCAATTTGATCGATACGTTGGTAAAGGCCCTCAACGTTGGCATCGGTATTGACGATTTCTACATCTACCCCCGCCGCTTTTAATTGGTTCAATGCTGTTTTCGGTCCCATCTCATCAGAGCCAATGACTTTTGTCGGACGTAAGGCGAGCAACCCTTCTGCTGAAAGGCGGCGATGGTAGCCTACTTTAGGCAGTTCCATGCCTTTTGGTAACTGACTGGTTACGTCGATAGCAACCAAGCTATCTTTGGCGTCGAGTTCAAGCAACAGTTCAGTGACGGCACTGCCTGCACTAACAACACGCTCTGATGATGGTGTTTCATTGGCAAAAAGTTGGCTACTCGCAAGTAGGGAAATGGCTGCCGTAACAACAGCATGAATGGTGGCACGTGTGTTCTTCATTTTGAAAGGATCTCTATCTTACTTATTTTTATGATGGCTCTTCAGTGAGTAACTGAGCTGCCTGAATTCCGTTTTCTTGTAAAAAGCCGAGAAGTTGAACTAGCGACTGAATGTTCGCGGTTTTTTCTGCTCCAATCACAATCGGTTTATCGCTTGATTTACTCTCTTCTAGCAGCGCGAGGGTAAAGTTGTCCCAATCAATGTATGTCTTGCCGTTAATGGCCCAGTAAGGCTCGTCTTTGAGAATATTTACCGTGATGGATTGCTTATCGACATTTGCAACGGCCTGAGATTCTGTACTCGGTAAATTGACATCTAATGAATCGAGCTTGACCGCTGCAGTTAACATCAGGAAAACCATTACGATAAAAATGATGTCCAACAGCGGTGTTAAATCAGGAGTTAAGTCGTTACGAGTGTTGTCTTGTGGCGTTTTAATCATTGTGCTTCTGCCTCGACCTTTGCAGAAGAGCGCACTGCTAATGTTGAATTGTCTGGCGACACGTGTTGCAGAGAGATACCTTCAAGCCATAAGTTGACATAGTTTAATGTGTGTTCGAGTTTGGCGATCACACGATCCGCCCACAAACCAATGATTTGTGCTCCTGAAATCGCAGGAAGGGCGATAATAAGACCTGCTGCAGTAGTGCGCATGGCCAAACCTAGACCGTCTGCCAAATCATTCGGGGTGATATTCCCCGTTGAGACAGCGATGCCTTTGAACATCTCAATTAAGCCAAGTACCGTACCAAGCAAACCAATCAAAGGGCTAATGACGCCAATCAACGTCAGTAAGCGAAGGCCAGAATGCAGCTGATGACGTTTTTCTTGTAGCCAAATGCCTGCGGCATCTTCTCTTAGAGACTTTGAGAAAGAGTGATGGGCAAGCAACATGGCAACGCCACGATAAAGGAGCGGTCGCTTATGCGACAATTCTTCTGCAAGCGTCTCAAGATCGTTTCCATTCGTTGGGTCTAACCCAATGAGTTTTTGGCGAATGGCTCGTTTCCCGACGCCAAGGCTAATCAAAACGTGGAATAACCGCTCGGTAATGATCATGACGGTGAGGGCTGAGCAAATGATCAAAGGCCATGTCATTAGGCCAAGTTGAGTTTGTAATTCTTGTAGTTGTTCCATTATCCATCCAACTTAAAACGAACAGGTACTTGTACTCGGTGAGCCACTTTTAGCCCGCCCGAAATATGTGGTGTAAATTGCCACTGTTTGATGGCACGAAGCGCTGAGGCGTCCAGCGATTCTGTGCCGGAAGACTCAATCAAAACCTGTTTAATTTGATTGCCATTTTCATCGAGCCATATTTCATATAAGGCTACGCCTTCGATACCGCGTCTTTGTGCAGATCTTGGGTAGCGAGGCTGAGTTGGTTGATTCACAAACGTTGGTTTGTCGACCCAAATAGGTTGAGACGTTGCCCCTTTGGATTGGCTCGCTGGCGCGGCTTGCTGAGCGACCATCTCTTTCTTCGCCGGTTCCGTTTTTTTCTTCGGTTTGGCTTCGGGCTGATTCTCTTGTTTTGTTACGGCTTTGGCTGGTTCCACCGTCTTAGGCTTAGATTGTTTAACCGGCTCTGTTTTTTTCTTCACTACCTTTTTCTTAACAGCGTCTTTCTTAACGACCTGTTTCTTTACGATCTTCTTTTCTGGCTCAGGCTGCTCCTGAGGCTGCGGCTCTTTTGGTGGCGCCACATTTTCTGACCTGGATTTTTCGACGGTAGGTGGTGGTGCCGATACAAGGTTTAAACTTACCGAACTTGCTGGATTTCCAGCAGGCATCGCGAACACTTTCGTTTCTTGAGAAACAAAAAGAAGTGCGGCATGGATGGCAAGGGAAGCACCTCCTGCAATGACATATCTTTGTACGTTCACGGAATATCTCGGGAAACTATGAAAACTTGAGCAGATTATTACTCACAACCGAAATAAGATCAATTATCAATTGCATTATCATTACGCTCAAATTATGATTCTTGCAGATTTTTAAAGACCAGCCTCTACCCCTTATATGGTGGGAGCTAAGCGAGTATATATGAGCGTCGATATCGATAAATTTGACGAATCAGTGTTGGGAAGCGATAGCCCTGACCCATTGCGATTTGCCTTTGTTAAGAAACATTCGGCACACGCTGGCGGAGCGAGCGTGCCTGTACCTCCACCTCAGCAACAGGCGATTTTTTCAAGCGTTACCGCTAACTCGGTTAAAGCGACCAATAAACGTTGTCTTTATATTCACGTTCCATTTTGTCGCGTACGTTGCACCTTTTGTAACTTCTTTCAAAATGCTGCGAGCCGCGCACTGGTTGATGAGTACTTTGACGCACTGATGCAGGAGCTCAAGGAGAAAGCTGCATTGCCTTGGACACAAAACGGTATTTTCCATGCTGTGTATATTGGTGGTGGAACGCCAACGGATCTGTCTCCAGCACAGGTTCGCGTGTTAGGTCAGGCGATTCATGAGCACTTTCCTTTGGCCTCGGATTGTGAAATCACCTTAGAAGGTCGCATCAACCGTTTTTCTGATGAGCTATACCAAGGCGCTCTCGACGGTGGATTTAATCGTTTCTCTTTTGGTGTACAAAGTTTTAATACACAAGTGCGTCGCAGCGCGAAACGATTAGATGATAGAGAAGATGTGCTAAAGCGAGTTAGCGAGATTGCCAATGAAGACAAAATTCCTGTCATTATCGATTTACTCTACGGCTTGCCTTATCAAACCAAAGAAGTGTTAGAGCAAGATTTAAATGATTTTCTCTCGACTGGCGCACACGGGTTGGACTTATATCAGTTGGTAGTCGGTGGTTCAGCACCCATGCTTAACCTTGTAGAAAAAGGAAAAATCCCCCCACCAGCTACCACGCCAGAAAAAGCAGGCATGTATGAGCTCGGTGTGAACTTTATGGCCAAACACCATATGAAGCAACTGAGTGTGAACCATTGGGCAATCGATAACCGTGAACGTAGTTTATACAACAGTTTAGCCAAGACATATGCAGAGGTACTGCCAATTGGCTGTGGCGCTGGAGGTAATATCGGTGGTTACGGAATGATGCAACATCGCACATTGGCGACCTATATTAAAGCCATCAAAGAAGGGCAAAGCACCATCGCTATGATGATGAAGCAAAGCCCTCTAGAGCCACTATTTTCTGCACTCAAATCCGGGTTTGATCGCGGTATCGTTCAGGCAAACCAACTGCCATCGTTTATGGGGGAGGACACGTTCGGATTTTTAATGCCTCTATTTAAAGTGTGGCAGCAAAAAGGTTTAGTAGAACTGCATGAACGCAGCCTACTTCTTACTCTTGCTGGTAGTTTCTGGGCTGTTTCATTGGCTCAAGGTTGTATTCAGGTACTTACGTCAGAGATGAACGAAACCGTACCGAAAGTATCCAATAATTAATGAAAAAATTGAACAAAGACGGAAAACATATGGAATCAATCAAACAACAAGTTGAAGCATTACTAGAGCAAGAACCGCAATTATTGCCAGCAGCGATGGCAGAACGTCTCGGTATTTCTGAATTTGAGGTTGTTGCGGCTTTGCCGCAGGAAATGGTGGCCATCGCTCCAGGAGCGCAAGCACAAAGCATTCTAGAAGGTTTGGTTGGTTTCGGCCCGGTGACGACTATTGTTCACTCTTTTGGCTCTATTTTTGAAGTCAAAGCACCATTCCCAAAAGGAAAAGTGGCGCGTGGCTATTACAATTTAATGGGCAGAGAAGGTGAGCTACACGGTCACTTGAAACTAGATAATGTTAAAAATGTTGCGTTGGTAAGCAAACCGTTTATGGGTAGAGAGAGTCACTATTTTGGCTTTTTCTCTGAGTGCGGAAGCAATATTTTCAAAGTTTATTTAGGCCGTAACGAAAAGCGCGAGCTACTTGAAGATCAAGTCACCGCATTCCGCGCCTTACAAGCCGAATTGAAAAAGTAATCACAAACATAATCGAGGCTCAACTCGAATACTAATTAGTAAAGTCAGGTATCAATATGGATCAACAAGTTAAACAAGAGCGTTTGCAAGGTCGTTTAGGGCCAGAGATCAAAGAGTTTCGTCAGGAGCGTCGTACGCTTCAGCTTGCAACTGTCGATGCAGAAGGTCGCCCGAATGTAAGCTACGCGCCTTATGTCCAAAACCAGGAAGGTTATTTCGTTCTAATTTCTAAAATCGCTCGTCATGCCCGTAACCTTCTAGAAAACCCAAACGTTTCTTTGATGATGATCGAAGATGAAGAGCCTTCAAAGCAGTTGTTTGCTCGTAAGCGCTTAACTTTTGATGCGGTAGCAAATGTGGTTGAGCGAGACACAGAGATGTGGCACCAAGTTGTTGGACAAATGAAAGAGCGTTTTGGTGAGATTATTGATGGTCTCAGCCAACTAGAGGATTTCGTGTTGTTTAACTTAAAGCCAGAATCGGGGCTATTTGTGAAAGGCTTTGGTCAAGCGTATCAAGTCTCTGGCGACGATTTAGTGGACTTTGTTCACCTTCAAGAAGGTCACAAGAAAATCGAAAGTGCTTGATTGTAAATCGGTCATGTAAATATCGAGCATTAGGAATAATGAACGCATAAAGGGAGTTCGGTTATACTGACTCCCTTTTTTATATTGGAACAAAAGCATGAAGCCTGTGAGCAAGGAATTGAGCGAGATTTGCTATCCGTTTATTTACGAGAACAGTCCGGTTTGTGACTTTGAAATCACGGCAGATGAACTTTGTAGTCGTATTGGTTTAGTTCTCGCGATGGATCTGGACGAGTTTAGCCGCGATATACTGACAAGAATGCAGCCTAATGTTTATCACCTAAATGGTTCGGTTCGCGGAAAGCTAGCGATTACAGAAGCGGAAGTTGATGAGCTAAAGGCAGATTATGACTTGCTTAAGCAACGCATTGATGGTGGATTCAAAGGTTTCGTTCTACCTGGAGGGCACCCTGCATCCAGTCAATTGCATTTGTGCCGTTGCCAAGCTAAAAAAACGGTACGAGCATTAGTTGCGATCGAACATGCAGGTAAGAAGCAACCTGCCCCCATTCTATTTCGTTACGCGAACTTATTGGCGAATGTACTTTATAGCTTGGCTTCTTATATTAATCACATCAATCAAGTCGAAGAGACAGAGTTTGTATCTCGTAGTTACTCGATGCCAAAGAAGTGACCTGAGACACTAGCAGCCGCGAACATCAAAGCTTCTGCGCGAAAAAATGGCCGCAAAACACCATATTCGACAATTTGCTTCTTGGCTGTTTAGTTTAGAGTTAAGAAGCCATAGCTTTGGCTTCTAGTTCTTTTGCACCGCGCAGCATGGCTTCAATCAGCTCACCAGCATTGAACTTCTCAAGCGCCTCGTGTGCGCCAACTTGGTGAGCTCTGTCTACACAGATTTCGCTCGATAACGACGTATGCAAAATGCGGTATGAGTGATTAAGAGCGGAGTCATTTTGTACTTCGAATGCTAGCTCGTAGCCGTCAAGCCCTGGCATCTCAATATCACTGACCAAAATATCGATTGGTCGATGAGCCTCAGCCTCGCTTTTCATCAGCTCTAATGCGTCTAAACCATTTTTACAAATTTGGTATCCGATATTGATACTATCAAGAGCATCACACAGCTGTTTACGAGCGATGGAAGAGTCATCCACCAAAAGAATGCTTAATGCTTTTAGGCGCTCACGTTCAACATCTGTCAGCATCGGGATCTTTGAGTTTTCGTATTGCGGATAAATTTTGGAAAGTAGCAGTTCTACATCCAGCATCTGAACCGTTTTGTCTTCGTAGCGAGTAATACCTGTTACGAAAATATTTTTCCCAGCGCTCGCTGGTGGGGTTTCAATGGCTTTCCAATCGCATTCAATGATCTTCTCAATACTACGAACCATAAAGGCGACCACGGTTCGCAAACAGTCTGTCACGATCAAGTAGCAATTCTTGTATTCTTCTTCACTGATAGGACGAAAGCCGACAGCCGCTGACATGTCGATCACAGGCACTGTTAAGTTACGTATTGTAACGGTGCCAATGACGTGATGATGCGAGTAAGGGATCTTCGTGGTTGGCATATACGGAACGATTTCACGGACTTTTAGCGTGCCTATCGCGAAACTCTGTTGCAGGGTGAGTTTGAACATCAACATGCCCTGAGATTGATTCGCTTTACTAACGACTTTTGCCATGAAATAACCTTATAAATACCACCGAATTGTGTCTAATCTAATCTTATCAGACGAAGGCTTCAACCATCGGAGAGACAAATGTGAGCTTTTTAGACAATCTCTTAAAGAATAGTGATTAACTGAGCAAAACTTGGTTGTATTTTAATCTTGTTATGCCGAAAGTTTTATAGTCCCATGTATTTGAACCTTGAAGCCGCCTAGGTATAAACAAGAAATGTTTGGCGTGTTAAAAGGGATTGGGTACACTTGCGCGACCAGAATAGTGAGAGATAGATCAATGGCAAATACAGCAGCCGCATTACATATTCTTGTGAAGCACAAAGAGCAAGCAGAAGACATTATCAAGCAACTGAAAAAAGGCGCAAAGTTTCAGACACTAGCGAAGAAGTATTCCACTTGCCCGTCAGGTAAGCGCGGTGGTGATCTTGGTGAGTTCCGCCGTGGTCAAATGGTACCTCAGTTCGACAAAGTGTGCTTTTCTGGCGAGGTTCTGACGCCACATCTAGTCAAAACCAAGTTCGGCTGGCATGTTGTAAAGGTGCTTTACAGAACGTAGTGATTTCTTACAGGTAAGCTTGAGCTTTTTAAATATTACCTGTTTCTGCATATTGTGAGTAATACATGACAGGCATAAGTTAAAGCCATGTATTACTCATAAATTTCCTCTATTTCCCCTACTGTTAATCAGTACAAAGAGCTGCCGCATCAAGTTTGATTTGGCATGAGTAAGGTTTTGGGGAGTCCCAATAGATCTTATCAAATTCTGAGTTGCAACCTGCATCTTCCATTAGTGCTGTATCCCCGTCACATATCAACATAACTGCATTATTACCTTGAAACTCTGAAAGAATTCGATAATTAGAAATGTTTCCATCGATAGCTAACTGTGAGAGTTTGGTGATTTGAGCTGGATTAGCTGACATCGCATTTTCGAATATTTCTTTCTCTGTTAGTCCTGCTGTGTCTCCAAACTTGAGCTCACCGTCAACAGCTTGGGCTACATCTTTTAAAATCGAGGCCATATCAAACATGACCTCTTCAGGATATTGAGATTTGGTGGCGCAAGAAGTCAATGAGAGAAGAAGGGTGATAACGATGATTAGCTTCATAGATTTCCCCAAGTACTAAGCTGTCCATTTTCATTTCGACCAGTGTCTAAATTCCAATTTTCAAAAAAGCCAGTATCTTGGTTTTCATAAATGGAAGCTGCCAGCTTTTCCCAAAATATTTGGATTGTCTTAATCGCCTTATCAAAAATTTCATCGTAGTGCTTAATACCATCTGGCGTTTCTAAATCCTGAATATAAGTAGAGTCAACTTCGTTTGGAAGCGGGTAAGTTAACCCTAGTTTAGAAGCCACATGCCTCGCCCAAGGAAATAAGCGATGCGACTCCTCAGCATTGTCCACAACGGATTGAAATCCTTCGTGCCAGACGTTTACGTCAGGTTTGCATTCTTTAGCGTATTCGGGATAAGTAGCTGAAAGAGCATTAGACCAAATAATACGAATAACAGGATCTATTAGGTTGTTGTTATTCTGGTCCACACAACTGCCGATGTTTTCTCTGACTCTATCTGCAAGGCCAATACTTCCGAGTTGCATCCTGGACGGCCAAATATAAGCATCTTGGTGCATTTCACAAATTCTGTGTTGCTGGGCGTTTTCTGCGTAAGGGCCCACTTTTAATTCAACTACAGGATGAAGAGTAATATCGGTTGCCACATGTGCTACAAAGCCACATAACCATGAGAAGGTTTTTTCAAAGTGTTCGTTATCTGCGGCCTTTACCTGCTGAATAAGAGCATCAATTAGCTTACCAACGTGGTTGTAATGCATTTTATCTGCCCACTTATTTTGCGCAGAATTCATTAGAGCAAGGTAAGGATAGTCGGGGCTCACACAACCGAGCTCTAAATACCGTTTATTTTGAGCTAAAGCCTTTTTTGCTTCTTGAGGTATGTTTAACTTCATCAATGCATTATTAGCAGAAGCTTCATTTACCGCTGTGATATGTGCGAAAGCACCAGGCATAGTAACCTCCATGTACAGTTTAAATGCATGGAGTTTACTATGCGGACAATGTGTTCGCTGCGACTCGAGTCTTATAAAAATAATGTTTATGTATTGGATATCGAGCGAGGCATTTGCAAATTATCGCCTTAGGACTTGCGTTATCTATTTTAATGAAAATCGATAATGGCACTTCAAAAAATTAATGAAATCGTGTTATTTGATATAGGAGTCCAACACTTTCAGTACAACTTCCATATCAGCTTCACGCTTTTCTAATTCTTCCTCCAATACGACGTGCTCGATGAGATGGCCTTTGATCACCTCTTTCATTAAGCCATTTACAGCCCCTCGAATTGCAGCGATTTGTTGCAACACATCTTGGCACTCATGTTCTTCTTCCAGCATTTTTTTAAGACCATTCACCTGACCCTGTATTTTGCTGACACGGGTACTGAGCTTCTTTTGATCTCTGGTTGTATGGGACATGACTTATCTTCTTTAAGTTACTGACTGCGAGGTTCTAACTGATAATGTAGCACTCATCTTATACTGGGGGGTAGTATTAAATACTGGGGGGGAGGGAGTATAGTTTAGGGCAACTTTAGAAGAGCATATTGAGAATAACAATGGATTTTGTCGCATTATTACAACAAGGTAATGGATGGTTTTTTATACCCAGCGCCATTTTATTAGGAGCGTTACATGGATTAGAGCCAGGACATTCAAAAACGATGATGGCGGCGTTTATTGTGGCCGTAAAAGGAACAGTGAAGCAGGCGGTTATGTTGGGGCTGGCTGCAACGCTTTCCCATACGGCGATCGTATGGATAATTGCTGCGGGTGGGATGTATATAAGTCAAAGATTTACTGCAGAAGCTGCGGAGCCATGGATGCAGCTTATCTCTGGGGTAATTATCGTTTCGACGGGTTTATGGATGTTCTGGAGAACGTGGAGCGATGAGCGAGCTTGGCACAAAGCTCATAAGCAAGCTCGAGACTGGAGAACGCAAGTTGTCGATACTGGTCATGGGCATCTATCGCTTTCTATCGTAGAAGAAGGGCATCACTGCCGTTTTCAGTTACGCACACTTAACGGTAAGCCTTTAACGGCTGAAAACGTTAAACTAGTGCTACCTAACGCAATCAGGCAGCCTTCTGATATTTATCACTTTATTGAGCGCGATGGCTATTTGGAATCCGCCTCCTGTATTGAAGCCTCTGATGATTTTTTCGTCACGTTGATGGTCGGGCACCATGATCACACCCACGATTTCGAGGTGCATTTTCATGCGGATTCCCACTCGGAAGGTGAGAATAAAGAGTACCAAGATGCCCATGAGCGTGCTCACGCTCTAGATATTCAAAAGCGCTTTGGCGATCGAGATGTTACCAATGGACAAATACTTCTGTTTGGTCTGACGGGTGGGTTAATACCATGCCCGGCGGCGGTCACTGTTTTACTCATTTGTTTGCAACTTAAGGCCATGACACTTGGTGCAACCTTGGTGGTGTCGTTCAGTATTGGTCTAGCGTTAACTTTAGTTGCGGTTGGTGTTGTCGCGGCAGTGGGCGTTCAAAAAGCAACATCGAAGTGGAGTGGTTTGAACGATGTGGCTCGTCGTGCACCTTATCTATCGGGGATCTTGATTAGTGCCGTTGGTGTATATATGGGCATGCACGGGTTTACGACGTTAATGAGCTAAGCTCTGTTGTAATTATTACGTCGCTTTTTGTTTATTAAAGGTAGCTCTTTCATGTTGTGGATGATTACTAAGTACGCGTTAACCGCAGGAATAGTGGTGCTGATATCTGAAGTTGCCAAGAGAAGTGATAAAGCGGGAGCGCTGATTGCCGCGCTCCCGACGGTCACTATTTTAGCTTTGATTTGGATGTATATTGAAGGGCAAGGTCAGGAAAAGCTCGCGAACCACGCGTTTTATACTTTTTGGTATGTACTGCCTACATTGCCGATGTTTCTAGTTTTTCCTTTCTTACTGAGCCGATATTCGTTTTGGTTCTCGTTGGGAATTTGCGCCATTATTTCAATCGTTTGTTTCTTCATTGTGACCATCGTTATTAAAGAGTTTGGAATAGAATTAACTTAATTGAGCAAAGGAGAATTGTAAGAATATAGGTCGAAGCGCTCGCTTATTTATATTTTCAAGGCTCTAACTAGAACTCTTTCTTTAACGCTCGATGACAGTGTGGCCGCTTACTTGAAGTTAGCGATTGCTCTCTTGTCTTTCAGCCAAACCTCGTAGAAATGTGACGTTTTGAAGACTTTTCTTCCTTCATTCTAAAGTTATCGGTAATCAGGCAGATACAGTGGCTACAAAGTTACGTCTAGCTTTTCCAGACAGGCTAAAAATACAGTTTGTGTTGGTTATAAGAGGCGAAAGGCTTAACGCTCTGTCGTGAGCATCACATTGAATTGTACCGAGACAATTAAAATGAAAAGAATCATCTTATTAGCCGTTTGCGCCATGTTTGGTATTGCTGTCGTGGCAAGTATGGCATCAACGTACCTAATTTCGAGTCAGAAAATCGATGACATCATCTTAAACAAATCCCAAGTTCAAGCTGAGTTTTTAGCAGGAAATGCAAGTTATATTTTGGAGAACTCAGCCAACCCAATGCAAGACTTACAATCGCTCGTTGAGGGTTTGAAACAACGTTCAGACGTAAGCTATGCAGTCGTAATTGATCGCAATGTGACGGCGGTTGCTCACAGTGATAAGCAAAAGCTAAATAAAACCTACAATGATAACTACACCGTTGAAGGTGCAACCAAAGGTGTACAACAGTATTCAAAGTGGTATGCCGATGTCCAGAAAGTGTGGGTGTTTGATATCATGGCGCCGATCTACGTGAATGGTCAGTTGTACGGTACGTTTGATATTGGTATTCCTATTACAGAAGTAAGCCAAGCGACGAATGGAATTATTACTTCCCAACTGATTTCCATGGTGGTGATCTTCGTTCTGTGTGTTTTGGCTCTATCGCTGCTACTCAACAAGCTGATGCGACCGCTATCTGCGCTTAAGGAGGCGTTGCAAGACATCTCGAAAGGTGACGGAGACTTAACGGTTCGTTTACCAGCAAAAGGTAATGACGAAGTCGCACAAATTTCTTCGGCGTTCAACGTGTTTGTTGGCAAGGTACATGAAATCATTACACAAGTTGTAAATACTGGTGTAGAGCTGAATGGTTCCGCTGTCGCGCTGCGTGGACAATCTCAACAAGCGCTTGCAAGAGGGCAGGAGCAGAATGAGCAAACCATGCTGGTTGTCACGTCTATGAACGAAATGATCGCGACCGTCAACGAAATTGCGTCAAATGCTGCTGGTGCAGCGAGTGCTGCGAGTACGGCAAGTAATGAGACTCAAGATGGCTACAAGACGCTAGAACGCACCAAGACGGCGATGACGAATCTTGAAAACGAGATGAACAGTACTTCCAATATTATCGTAAGCCTTGCGGACAACACTCAGTCGATTGGTAGTATTCTCGAAGTCATTAGAGGGATCTCTGAGCAAACTAATCTACTAGCGTTAAATGCCGCTATTGAAGCAGCGCGCGCCGGTGATGCCGGACGAGGTTTCGCCGTAGTGGCAGACGAGGTTCGTAATCTTGCAACTAAAACGGCTCAGTCCACTGATGAAATTGACAATATGATCCATCAGTTGCAAACCGAAGCCCAAAGTGCGGTTAATTCAATGAGTAATAGTAGAACCCTAATTGAAGAAGGCACTGCAGAAACGGAGCTCGCTCGACAAGCACTAGAGGCAATTGCTGATCAAGTTACTACTATTTTGGATATCAATACTCAAGTGGCAACGGCAACAGAACAGCAATCAACGGTAGCAAATGAAATTAACATGAATATGGATACCGTCAGTCACTCCGTGAAAAACGCGCTAACGGCGAGTGAGCAATTGGAAGAATCAAGTCAACAACTTGCGGAATTATCGAGAACTCTCGATCGTCACGTAGGAGCGTTTAGAATTTAAACGCCAACGGAAATCCTTTTGCAAAAGCCAGTAAATCTCGATTGCTGGCTTTTTTATTTGAGAAAATCGCATGTTGAATTGCTCTACTATGCCAGTTTTTATAGTTATTGTGATAAATGATTAATGCTTAGCTAGGCGTTAAGCTTCGCGTGTTGTTTTAAGTGCTCAACAAACATAGAGATTTTCTTGGCTAAGTGCTTTCTAGAAGAGTAAAACGCATAAAGCACTAAATCTTCAGGTTCGTATTCTAGAGGGATGACTTCAAGCTTGCCGCTCTCGATCTCACCTTTGCATGATTCTATTGGAAGTATTGCGTATCCAAGCCCTGATAACGCGCCAGATTTAGCGAGATGGCCACTGTTTACTTTGAACGAGGATTGTACTGTTTGCGTAATATGACCTCCGTCGGGATTTTTAAATACCCAGGGAGCGCCATTTACTGCAGTAAGTGTCGTGATACTGGGAACATGATTTAAATCCGTAATTTTGTAAGGGCTGGCGTACTTATTAAGCAGTTGAGGCGCAGCCAAAATAGCACTGGGCCAGCGTTTTATTTCCCTTGCTACCCAATTGCTGTCAGACAAAGTCCCTCTATGAAAACTCAAAATGACATCAAAGCTATCAATAATCTCATCTTTAGGGTTTAGCGTTGTATCGCAAGATAAAGAGATTGACGGGTATTGCGTGCAAAAGGTGACAACCGCTTTGGCCAGTACAGGTGTGTCTGGCATAAGAATACGTAGCTCTCCAGTTACGGTGTGCGAGTGGCGAGTCACGGTTTCTAGCGCGTTGTTGAGTTGCTCCAATAATGGACGAGTGCTGCTATAGAGCTCTTCTCCAGCCTCGGTAGGCGTCATTCGCCTTGTTGTTCTATTGAACAACCTGATGTTTAACTTTTCTTCAAGCAGGGCAATATGTCGGCTGACATTCGATGTTGGTATATTCAAACACTCAGCGGCTCGCTTAAAGCTGTTGTTCTCATAAACACAATGAAAACTTTTTAACCAGGTTTGGTCGATGTTATCAAACATTTGATTGTCCCACTTTATTGGATTATCTAGCCAGCATATTGCACTTTATCCTCAGACTGAGTTGCATACAATTTTATTTAAAAGTCAGAGCGGGCAAACGATGCAGATGTCGTGCTACGAGGTGATAAATAATGAGGTACACATGAGTTGGCTAGAAAGGTTATTTGAGAATAAGAATATAATAGGTTCGCGCAAAGCGTCTATTCCTGAGGGCGTTTGGACAAAATGCCCTGAATGTGAACAAATACTTTATCGCGCGGCATTAAAAGAGAATTTGGAAGTATGTCCTAGGTGCTTTCATCACATGAGAATGGCTGCACGTCAAAGGTTGAACACTTTTCTGGATCATGGAACACAGCAAGAGTTGGCAAGTGAGTTGGAACCGCAGGATATTTTGGGTTTTAAAGACTTAAAGCGATATAAAGAGCGAATTGCCATCGCGCAGAAAACGACTGGAGAAAAAGATGCCTTGGTTGTGATGCAGGGGAAGTTGCTAGGCTTGCCTATTGTAGCTTGTGCGTTTGAATTTTCTTTCATGGCTGGCTCGATGGGGGCGGTGGTTGGCGAGAAATTTGTCCGCGCCGTTGAAACTGCGATTAATACAAAATCTGGGCTAGTGTGTTTTTCTGCTTGCGGAGGGGCGCGCATGCAAGAGTCTTTGGTAGCACTAATGCAAATGTCAAAAACCAGCGCCGCGTTAAACCACTTATCTGAGCACAGATTACCCTATATCTCAGTATTGACGGACCAAACTTATGGTGGCGTCTCGGCGAGTTTCGCCATGTTGGGAGACATCAATATTGGTGAGCCTAAAGCAAGCATTGGCTTTGCGGGAAGGCGTGTTATTGAACAAACGGTACGTGAAAAGCTACCAGACGAGTTTCAAAGAAGTGAGTTTTTATTGGCACATGGTGCATTAGATATGATTGTAGACAGACGTGAAATGCGTGATCGCGTTGGCGGCTTATTGGCTAAGTTAACCAACGCGAGGGTGGTCTCAGAATAGGTTGTATTAAAGTTAGACTTAGTACTTGCGTTTATTGAGCCGTAATCATTACAAACCGTTCATTTTGGCCCCATCTTGGTTCCGCATTCATTAGGCTGAGATCCAACGCCGTTTGGTATGGGTCAACAGCAAAATGGTCGCTTACTAAACCCCAGAGCATCCAGTTGATTGCGGTTTCATTCTCGGTAAGCTCTTCGAGTGGCGCTTGGAGGAAAAAGTACTCATCTTCGCCATCGTAACCGAGCCGATCATAGATAATGTTGCGTAGCTCTCGATCCAAATCATGTTGGAGGTTGATTGAGTCGTACAGTTGCTCTTCTGTGGGGCTATTCTCATGGTGATAAACATTGCGTTTTGACTCTTTGCGTAAAGTACCTGCGCCAGTTTCAATGCTTACTTTCTTTTGCGAGTGTTGCTCAAGAACTTGAATGATTTCATCCTCTAGTTGATCGAGTTTACTCAGCAAAACTTGATTGTTTATGTCACCAGCGTGGGAGGCCATCGTTTGGAAGGCTTTCACTCTCTCGTAGACTGCTTTCCCGTGAGGAAGGGTTGCAAAACACTGTTCTCGGAGCGCTTCATTGGCTTGCCAAATGCCCGAGTAGAGCTCGTAATCATGTGTATATGGTGGAAGATCTTCAGTATCTTCCCCTAATAATTCTCGCCAGCGCTTTTGCCACTGTTCTTCTTTTGCGTGTTTTACACGCGCGTATTGCTTAACCCAGCGGTTACGAAGTTTTATCCCAAAAATGGCAAGTCCCCATGGAGCGAGCAAATAAAAATAATAGTGAGAAGAGTTATCCCAAAAGTAACCGTAAACGTAAACACCAAAAGCAAGCACCCAAGTTCCAATAGTACAAGCAATAACCCCGGACATTATTGATGATTGGCGCTTTGTTTCTCTTAATGTATTACCTTCAGCACATAACCAAAAAATGCCGCCAAAAACAAAGGCAAACGTTGTCATGAAGTAGGCAAGCCCCGCTCCCAAAAATCCCCAAAGTGACATGTATTATCCCTAGCCAAATATCTGCTTATTCACTCATCAATGATTCGAGGAGTAAATGTGTTTGATTTGGAAGAGAATTTACCATTAATGCCAACCTTTTGATATGCACTCGATAACTTATTGGGAATGAGTCACAAATAAAAATAGATGGTATCAAGCATCAAAGTTTAATTTAGAACCTTTGATTGTCGTGAACTCTATCTGGAAGAGTTAAGGGTGGCGTTTAAGGGCAATTTTCCTCATGAAGTCGTTATTTAGAGAAAGGTAAATTAATGTTTTTATTGATAATTGTGAGAAATCTTGGCTTGGGATTGATCCCATAAATTTAGAGTAAAAAGCCTATTTTTGGGAGCAATTTCATAAATTTTATGATACTGATTTCACTGTTTGAGCTGTAAAGAATATAAACCCCCACTCAATGTATGTTAATAATCAATGAGTGTTGTTATGTCTCATATCCGTTTTTTCCCGCGCCATCGTTTGGCGCTTGCTTGTATGCTAGCGAGTGTGTCTAGCTTCTCTTTTGCACAAAACCAGTGCGCTGTTGCTGATTTACAACAATCGAGAGACTTGGCTGCTGCCGTTTCTGGTGCTGAGTATGATTGCTACCACGCTTGGTTTTCAGCTCCTTCCGCAACGCTGAACGATATTTACAGCGAAGCGAGCTTAAACCGTATCCAAGTCGCGTTGGATCAAGAAATTGCCCGCTATCGTGGAGAAGCAGAGCAAGCTCGTGTTCTAGAAAATCTGGGCGAGTTTATTCGTGCTGCATACTACGTTCGTTACAATGCTGGCACAGGTACACCTGAGTTTTCAGAAGCGTTGAGTCAGCGTTTTGCTCAGTCGACGAACCTATTCCTTAACAACCCTCATGCTTTGGATCAAGGCCGTGAACAAGTTGGCGCAATGAAGAGCTTGACTTTGATGGTTGATAACGTGAAACAGTTGCCGCTGACCATGGATAGCATGATGGCCGCGTTGATGCACTTTAATCGTGAAACCGCGCAGGACACTCAATGGGTCGATGGTTTAAACAACCTGTTCCGTTCTATGGCAGGTCATGTAGCAAACGATGAGTTCTACCGCTACATGGCAAACAATACTCACCATATTGATACATTAGCGAGATTCGCATCTGATAACGCTTGGGCATTGGATACGGATGCGAGCTTTATTGTTTTCAATGCATTACGTGAAACTGGTCGTTTGCTTGCGAGCCCAGATCAGGAGACCAAACGTAAAGCATTAGCTGTGATGCAACAGGTGATGCAGCGTTATCCACTGGGTAGTGAGCATGACAAACTGTGGCTCGCTGCCGTTGAAATGATGAGCTACTACGCACCAGAAGGCTTAAACGGTCTGGACCTAGACCAAGCGAAGCAAGATCTAGCAGCGCGCGTGATGCCAAATCGTTTTGAGTGTCAGGGACCTGCCATCATTCGCTCTGAAGATCTAACCGATGCTCAAGCTGCGAAAGCGTGTGAAGTACTGGCTGCGAAAGAAGCCGACTTCCATCAAGTGGCGAATACGGGCAATCAACCTGTCGCTGATGACTTGAATGATCGTGTTGAGGTGGCGGTGTTTGCTAGTAACGACAGCTACGTTGATTATTCTTCGTTCCTGTTTGGTAATACAACGGACAACGGTGGTCAGTACCTTGAAGGGAATCCATCAAAAGCGGACAATACCGCCCGTTTCGTGGCTTATCGCTATGCGAATGGCGAAGATTTATCGATCTTGAATATAGAGCATGAGTACACGCACTATTTGGACGCGCGATTTAACCAGTACGGCTCGTTCAGTGATAACTTAGCCCACGGTCATATCGTGTGGTGGCTGGAAGGTTTTGCTGAATACATGCATTACAAACAAGGCTACCAAGCGGCGATCGAACTGATTGCAGGCGGTAAACTGAGCCTTTCAACTGTGTTTGATACCACATATTCTCACGATACTAATCGTATCTATCGTTGGGGTTACTTGGCCGTTCGATTCATGCTAGAAAATCATCCGCAAGACGTAGAAAGCTTGTTGGCGTTGTCGCGCACTGGTCAGTTTGAACAGTGGGCGCAACAGGTGACGACATTAGGTCAACAATATGACGCAGAGTTTGAACGCTGGTTGGATACGTTAGAAGTGGAGCCAGAGCAACCAGTTACTGACCCAGAAGAGCCAATAGAACCAACAGAACCTGAAGCACAAGTGACTGAATTGACTGCGAACCAAAGCCTTCAACTCAGTGGCGAAGCGTACAGCGAAAAACTGTTCTACGTTGACGTACCAGCCAACACCGTTCGCTTTAATGTATCTATTGAAGGTGCGGGGGATGCGGATCTTTACATGAGCTACAACAAAGTTGCGCATTACTACGACTTTGAAATGAGCCAGTATGGCGATGGCAGCAATGAAGAGATTGTATTTGAGCCAGAGCAGGATGGTTACGTGAAAGCAGGTCGTTACTACATCAGTTTAACTGGCCGTGATAACTATGACTCAGTGAATCTTGTGGCTGCTTTAGACGTTGAAGCGCAAACACCGCCAACACAAGTGCAAGACGATTTGGCACCGGTGGTATTAGAGTCTGGTGAAGCCAAAATGCTTACCGTTCACAAGCAGCGTTATGCGGCAGTGTATGTACCTGAAGGTGTTGAAGAGATTCGTGTATGGCTAACGGCTCACTCTCAAACTGGTAATGTCGATCTATACGCCAGCAGAGAGCATTGGCCTACGGTTGAGCAACACGAGTACGTCTCCAACTATGCAGGTAGCAACGAATACCTTGCGATTCCTGTTACTGAAGCGGGCTATGTGCACTTCTCTCTTCAAGCACCAGAACAAGGTGATGACGTTGAAATGTTAGTGCACTTCAACTAAAACATGCTCGATTAGCTGAAATCGAGATAAAAAACGTCGCTCATAGAGCGGCGTTTTTGTTTGTATCGGATGCCATTGTGATCAAACAGCGGCGAATGCCAGTTAATCGGCTGATTTATCGAGTTATCCTTTGCTCTTTTTCTAAACGGCTTTAGGTTTGTATTACAATTTACCGCGCACATAAACTTTTTTAGCGACGCGTTCTGTGACCTAGCTTCTGATTTGTGCTTTCCAAACGGATACAATATATATGCACCCCGTGCAATAAAGTGAAAAGGGAAAGACATGAAAACGCTTATTTATGAAACGTTGATTAGCCTTGCTAACCAAGAACCAGAACAACATGCAAGAATCCGACAAAATCTATATGAACAGTTGGATCTGCCGTTCGATAAGCAGCTGGCTTTGTATTCTTGTGCCCTTGGTCCTGCAAGTTCAGGCAAGTTGGAGAGTAGTCAAGGCATTAACAACGCGGTAGATTGCGCGGTTAAACTGCTTGAAACCCCTGAGCGCTAATTCACTCGTTGTTTAAATCACGGCCCGATCCCCAAGGGCCGTTTTTAATTGCCTTTAAATTGATTTCAACGTCGTGATTACTCTGCTCTTTCCGCCAGCACTTCTTTGAAGGCAAACATGCCGTTTAATGCCGCTGGAAACCCTGCGTAGACGGACATCTGTAAGATGACTTCTTTAATTTCAGCCTCGCTGCAGCCTACATTCAGTGCTGCATTGAGATGTACTTTCAGTTGTGGCGAACAATTCCCCATTGCCGTTAGCGCGGCGACGGTTGCGATTTCTCTCGATTTTAGGTCTAAGCCTGGGCGAGCATAAATATCGCCAAACGGGTACTCAATGGTGTACTGAGCTAAATCTGGGCAAATATCTTGTAAGCTTTCGATAACATTGTGACCAGCGTCGCCATCAATGTGAGAGAGTAGTTCTAATCCTTTGTTAAAGCGTGATTGTTCCATCGATATGTTCCTAGTGAATAAATGCAAACATACCTTAATCGTTAGAGTTAACTCTAAGTCAACGAACTTTTCCGCTTTTATACAAGGCAATTTTTTCTTCTAGAGCCGTTAAGTGCTTTTGCTGCTGTTCAATGTGGAGCTTGAGGTTTTCTTGGTGTTGCTCTAGCAAGGCTTGGCGTTGTCGTACAGATTCTGAGCCGACTTCCCTTAATTTTGCATATTCCAGAATCTCTTCAAGCGGCATTGCAGTTTCTTTTAATCGCTTTACGAAGCTAATCCAGCTTAGATCTTTCGCACTATACACTCGATGCCCACTCGCGTTTCTATGGACATGTTTAAGTAAGCCAATTTTTTCATAGTATCGAAGTGTATGAGCAGACAAGCCGACGAGGCTAGAAAACTCTTTGATATTCATGATTACCCTCCAAGGTAATTCATACCAATAGGCATAAGCTAAGTTCCGCATTTTGAAGTCATTTCGGGATAGATACAAACGGTAATCTTCCATGTTTTAAGGTGGGATACGCAGAAGGGGGCTGTTTTGAATACGCGCCAAACGTGATCCACCTGCCAGTTTCACTTTATTAAAAATTAGTTACTCAATAGAGTGGTTTGACTGTTTTTAGTCTTTGGCCTCCTTTAGGGCGTACCCGGGCATTTTCTTTCATATATTTTGAATGCAATTTTTTGCAATATAAAACAATGACTTAATTTATTTTATGTGCGGTGTGCTTGAATGCCATCTACTCGTTTACGTTCAGAACCGTTTCTACTTGTGCAATGGAGGAGTCACTACGCCTTCATTTTCAGCCTTGAGTTAGGGCGAAAAGGGTGAGGGCGTCTGATGAATAGCTCTTATAATTTCGACTATTGAATTCACTCACAAAAAAATGCAAACAAGTAATCGTGAGTGAAAACGAGTAGGAGAACAACATGAGTGGCTCACAGGAAATACAATCATTCGGTGCGAATGTTATCTTACATGCGTTTGATTGGAAGTATGCTGACATTGCCCAACGAGCAAAAGAAATCCACGAGCTAGGTTACGGCTCCGTGTTGGTTTCGCCACCAATGAAAAGCGCCCACGATGATCGCTGGTGGCAGCGCTATCAACCTCAAGATTACCGTGTCATCGACAATGCGTTGGGTGATACCAAAGACTTTATCCGTATGGTTCGTGAACTGGATCAAGTTGGCGTGTGGGTTTACGCTGACGTGGTGTTTAACCATATGGCAAATGAGGCCCACCTTCGCCGAGACCTCCAATATCCAAGGCAAGAGGTCTTGGAGGAATACCAACAAAACAAACAGAAATATCAGTCGCTAACGTTATTTGGCGACTTATCTCAACCGCTTTTTGATGAAGAGGACTTTGTTGAAGCGTTCGGTATTAAAGACTGGAAAGATAAATGGCAGGTACAAAATGGACGCATCACTGGTGGACCAACTGATCCTGGCTTGCCAACCCTCCGTGTTTGTGACCATGTCGTTGAGCAGCAACGCGCTTGCCTAAAAGCACTGAAAGCCATTGGTGTGAAAGGTTTTCGTATTGATGCCGCGAAACACATGACGTTAGAGCATCTTAAACGTGTTTGGACAGACGACATCACGCGCGATGTGCATATATTTGGCGAAATTATTACCGATGGCGGTGCGACAGAAGAAGAGTATCAGTTGTTTCTTGAGCCGTATTTACAGGAAACTCGCTTAGGCGCTTACGATTTCCCGTTGTTCTCGACCATTTTTAAGGCGTTTGCTAAAAAGGGCAGTTTCAAGTCGTTGATTGACCCATACTGTTTCGGTCAGGCCCTTTCGCCTGGTCGCGCCATTACATTTGTTGTCACGCATGACATTCCTAACAATGACGTTTTTCTTGATCTGATCATGGATGAGGAAAACGAATGGTTAGCTTATGCCTACATTCTAGGCCGCGATGGTGGTGTGCCATTGGTTTATACCGACTTAAACACTAGCGGTATTACAGATAAAAATGGCAAACCAAGATGGCAAGGCGCATGGAACGATCCGCGAATGGCGAAAATGATCCAGTTCCACAATATGACGCATGGCGAGTCGATGAGTGTTCTTGAAGGTAACGATGATATGCTGGTACTTAAGCGAGGGAGCAAAGGCATTGTCGTGCTTAATAAATCGCAGCGTCAGCAGTCTTTGGCATTGAAAATGGATGGCGACTGGGTGGATTTGATGACGGATCAGGACGTTCCATCTGACGGTAAGTTAATTGTGCCACCTAAAGCCTCGATGTTGCTCGTCGAAAACTAAAAAATAAAACACCGAGCTTAGCGAGCTCGGTGTTTATGTTTGTCGGCGGTCATTCAAGAACGGGTAAAGTCTAATGTAAAACCGAAGTCTTTCGCCTCTGCTATGAGGTTATGAGCACTCATTAACGCAACATTCAGCCTTTAAAAAGCCGATCACATCATCTAAACATTGGTACTCTGCAACGCAAAAAAGGGTTCGCCCCTCACGACGTTGGGTGAGAAGCCCGGCTGAGGCTAGACTAGAAATATGATGAGAGAGAGTGGATGCAGGAATGCCAAGCTTTTCTTGTACGCCGCCTACCGCGATACCTTTGTATCCCGCTTTGACAACTTCTTTGTAAATACTTAAACGAGTAGGATGCCCCAACTCTTTTAGTGCTTTAGCGACGGCTTCAAGCTCCATACTGACCTCTAAAGAATGACTACAGTAAATTTGTTTCGATAATAGGGAAAGTCTCGGTAAATGCCAACTCTTGTGATCTAGGAACGATTTAAATCAGATGAGATTCATACCGGCTCATACCAGCACAACAATAATTGTCTACTCCAATGAGACAGATCAATCTTCATTATTATTTCACCCCACGTTCAAACTCCCTCGTCTACACTCATGGGTGAGTTGTTAGTTGGCAGACCAAGGAGGCGGCCATGATTGCGGTTCATAGAGATTATTGTTTGTCTAACAGTTCGGATTTACATGCTCGCGTTAAAGTTAACCCTGTCGGTAAATTAGAAGTTGAGATTGTAGAACTTCAAGAGCGCCATACCACAGAGTTTGATGATTTGTCTTTTGAGAGCCGTGGGTGTGAAACTCGAATCTGTGGTAAAGAAGACACAACTCCGTGGCAGTTCAATCTTGCAGTTACTGATGCGTTAGAGCTTTCTCACTTAGTGGAAGAAGCAAACGAAGAGTATGAGATTTTAATGAATGATCTTATGTAATCTCGTGAGAAGATCATTTTATCCTGCACGGCATGTGACTCGGTACTGAAAAAGAAAAACCTCCCAAACGGGAGGTTTTTAATATTGAGCAAGTTACCGTCAGAGCGGCTCTTCTCTCGGCGGTGTTAGTTCTTGAACGTTATCTTCATTGAAGTCATCGGCGTAACCTTTCGGCGGTGGAGTCCATCCACGTTCTGAGCGCGAGAGTTTGTCATGGCGATCTTTTTGCATCTCTTCCGCCATTTTTTCCTCTAACTGAATAAACAGTTGTCGGAAATTGTTGTCATAACGTTCGCCTTCAGAATCATCTTCCCAAGCTTTATAGAGTAGCTCGGACTTGCGTGCTTCAACACGCTTGTATGTCGCTTTTTGCTGCTCAACAAAGAAGGGATGAATACCAAGTGCTTTCATCGTGTGACCGCCCATCTCCAATGCGGAATGGTAGGTTTCCGATTCAATAATATCAGCCCCAGCTTGACGCAAAAGATAGCCGTGACCACGGTCAAAGGCGCGTGCGATCACCGTTACTTTGGGGTACGTGTGTTTGACGTACTTCACCAATTCCACACTTGATTCTTGGTTATCAATTGCGACGACCAACGCAGCCGCATGCTCGATGCCTGCAGTGTGCAGCATATCTGGTCGAGTCGCATCGCCAAAATAAGCGCGAGTGCCAATCTGGCGCATGTTATCGACTTGGTTGGCTTGGTGATCGAGCACCACTGTTGTTACACCATTAGAAACAAGCAAGCGGTTAACAATCTGACCAAAACGGCCGATACCAGCGATGATTACTGTGCCTTTTTCTTCAATCGTATCGCTTTCCCTTTCGTTTGATTGAGTTTCAAAACGCGGCAGTATTAATTTGTCAAATAGAATGAACAAACCTGGCGTTAAGAACATTGAGATAGCAACAACCAGCGCAAGCGTTTGCGAGAGTTCAAACGGAATGACGTGGTTTTGCACAGAGAAGCTTAGCAACACAAAACCAAATTCACCCGCTTGAGCCAAGCTTAAGGTAAACAGCCAGCGGTTGCTGCCTTTCACTCTAAATATCAGCGCGAGAATAAATAGCACCAAGGCTTTCAATACCATCACGCCAATGGTCAGTGCCATGATCAACCAAAAGTCACCAAATAGAACTGAGAAATTGATCCCTGCGCCGACGGTGATGAAGAACAGACCCAGCAGCAACCCTTTAAATGGTTCGATATTGGACTCTAACTCGTGACGGAATTCGCTGTTCGCCAATACAACGCCAGCCAAGAAGGTTCCTAAGGCAGGAGATAAGCCCACTAAACTCATCAGTGCTGCGATGCCGATCACCAGCATCAATGCGGTGGCGGTAAAAATCTCACGCAGCCCAGAGCTAGCAACATAGCTCAGCAGAGGTCGACTTAAAAAGTGACCACCAACGACAACAATCGCAATCGATGCTGTGATGACTATTCCGTACGCCCAGCCCGGTAAATCTGCCACGAGGTTTAAATCGTCATGATGCTGCGCAGCCGTTTGAACGGCACTTTGTGCTTGTTCGACTAACTCCGGCAGTGCCAGCAATGGAATAAAGGCCAACATCGGGATAACAGCGATATCTTGGAAAAGCAAAACAGAGAACGCGTTTTGTCCGCCTTCTGTCTTCGTTAACCCTTTTTCGCTAAAAGTTTGCAAAACAATCGCGGTAGAAGAAAGGGCGAAAATCAAACCGATGGCTAAGGCAATGGTCCAAGGCTGCTCAAAGTACAGGGCAATACCCATAATCGCCGCGATGGTACCGCCAACTTGAAGACCACCTAAGCCCATTAAACGATTTCGCATTGACCAGAGCATTTTAGGCTCTAGCTCTAACCCCACTAGGAATAGCATCATCACCACGCCAAATTCGGCAAAGTGCTGAATTGTCGTTGTTTCCTCACCGACTAAACCGATAATTGGACCAATTACCACACCAGCGATGAGGTAACCTAAAACTGAACCGAGCCCTAAACGCTTGGCAAGTGGTACCGCAATTACAGCGGCAATCAAATACACGAAGGCTTGTAAGAATATCCCTGTCATGAAGCCTCCTTGATGAGCTTCGGAAGTGCGCTGTTGAGTTTGATTAATGACGCAGCTGCTTCAACATCCAGTCTATCTTCGACTAATGCTGTTAGCAGGCTTTTGTACCGTTCGACATGACGGGGAATTCGTCCTTCTTCTTCGGCTGTACGTGCGCCGAACAAAGCAAGAGGCGCAATGTAGTGCATACCCGTGAGCGCTGACATTTGCTCAATAGGAGCGAGCAGTTCCCGAATCGTAAAATGGTTGTAGCCTTCGGCTTTATAGGCTTCTTCCTTGCCGCCGGCCGAAAGTACGCACAGCATGGTTTTACCTTGTAGTTCGGTTCCTTCAGTCCCGTAAGCAAAGCCATACTCCAAAACCAGATCTTGCCACTCTTTTAAAATTGCTGGGGTTGAATACCAATATAGTGGGAATTGAAAAACCACTACATCATGCTCACGCAAGCGTTGTTGTTCACGGTCGATATTGATATCGAAACGAGGGTATTCACCATAGAGATCAACACATGTCACGCCTTCAATTTTTTGAGCTTCTTTGAAAAGTGGAGTATTCACTTCTGAACGATGCTGGGAAGGATGAGCAAAGAGAATTAATACTTTTTTATTCGCCATAAGGATCCTTGCTATCTAAATAACCATGCCCGGTAGGAGCGCAGGTTGGTTAGAAAATGTAACTCATAAATGGCCGTCAAGCTAGCTTGGAAAAGTGCTTAAGCTGTTTCAATATCAATAAAAAACCACCAAATAAGTTGGTGGTTTTGGCAAGCGTCAAATTTTAATTAATCATGAATAGGAACGACTAAAATATCGACTGGTGACTTGTTGATAAGATGTCTTGAGTAGGAAATGATTTTGCTCCAGAAATCTTGGTGATGGCCACAAATCAGCAAGTCCACTTCTTGCTCTTTGATGGTAATTTCGAGCTTATCGGCTAAATCACCAGTACCCACGAAGAAGTGTTTGAGTGGATAATCCATGTACTCACTGAATGTTCTCAAACATTCCATAGAGTGCTCATTCAGCGGCCTTTGGTCTGGGTTCTCTTTAATGTCTACGAGCTCACGATAAATTTCCCCGTGAGTTCCATCAATATGGATGAATGAAATATCGGAGTCGAGATAGTTAGCCATCGCTACGGCCCTGTCGATCAGAACAGTGCTCTCATCGGACAGTTCGAGTGCAACAAGGATATGTTTGTATTTCATTACCACGCCCTTATGTGGATTAGCTTTACTGTAAGCATAGTATGGCTTGGGCAAAATTTGTGTAGATAAGATCTCGAATTCGTTCAAAGTTTTGATAAATAATGCTGCTTGCTTTTTAGTCAGAAAACCCGCTAAACTTCGCAAATCATTTCTCTAGGAGATTACGCCAACATGAAGAACTAAACCTGTTATCCATATTTTTACTTATTTTTTGGATCTGCAGGGTTAGTAGGCGTAGCTCACTTTCCGATATTTCTTTGCAACAAGACAAATTTTTTATTTGACGTTTATCGTCGAGCTTTACATAAAGCTTACTGCGTTTGTGCACGCGTTTTGTTGCAATCTCAAATCATAGCTACGGCTGTTGTCCCTGTCATACAGGAGGCAAATTATGCCAGTTTTACAAGCTTTTAATGTTAGCCATCAGTTTGATAATGGCGAGACGATATTCCAGTCTATTTCTTGTTCCATGACTAAACGACGTGTTGGTTTGGTTGGGCGCAATGGCATCGGTAAGTCGCTTTTGGCTTCCATTTTGGCGGGCGAAACTCAACCTGCCAGCGGTGTTGTGACTTCTCCCTCTTCTTTCATGATGTATCGCCAGCAGCCGTCTGATTTGCTTTCAGGTCAGCAATCGATCGCCCAGTTTCTGGGCAAAGATGCGGTCTTGCATGCTTTAAAGCAGATTGAACAAGGTGATGTTTCTGAACATTGGTTCGAACTGGTTGGCGAGCAGTGGGATATTGAATTGAAACTCAAACAGCAGCTCGCTGCGATGGGATTACCGCAAGACCCTGATTTCTCTTGTGCTCGGCTCAGTGGTGGTCAGTTGGCGCGTTTGCAGTTATGGAAGTTGTTTGAAAACGAAACGGAGCTTTTGATTCTCGATGAGCCATCCAATCACCTCGATACCGAGGCGAAACAATGGCTGATAGAGTCTATGAGGCATTTCGGTGGCGCGATTTTACTCATCAGTCACGATCGTGAGCTGCTTCGAGCAATGGAGGAAATTTGGGAACTATCGGGCTTAGGCTTACAAGTTTTTGGTGGAAATTACGATGTGTATGCCGAGCAAAAACGCACTGAGCTACAAGCGGTCGAAAGGCAGTTAGCGCAGGTCGATAAACAGAAAAAACAGTTAGCTGAGCAAGCCCAGAAAAATCGCGAAAAAGCAGACCAACGCGCCGCGCAAGGGAACAAACTGCGCAAAGACGGCAGTCAGCCCAAAATTTTGCTTGATGGCAAAAAGGATAGCGCGACCGCCAGCGCCTCAAATCGGAATAAGAATGAGCAACTCAGACAAGTGCATTTACAAGCCAAAGAGCGGGCGTTGCAATCGCGACATGAGCAGCTCAAAGCGCAAAAGCTTTATCTTGCAGATAATCCGAACCGTTCGCGAAAAGTGTTGTCGATACAAGAAGGTATATTGCCTTTTGGAGATTCTACTCCTATCACTTTGCAGATTTTTGCGAACGATAAAGTCCATCTCAAAGGGAAAAATGGCTGCGGAAAGTCAACCTTGTTAAAGACGTTGCTTGGCGAGTTGTCGTTGCTGAGTGGTGAGCTGCAAGTGAATACACCCTTGTATTATCTTGACCAACACTTTGGCGCAGTGAATCCAAATCTTTCGTTACTTGAGAACGTAATGGAGACCTGCCAAGAGATGACGGAAAGTGAAGCGAGAACCTTACTGGCGGGGATCGGTTTTCGTCGAGACGCTGTGTTTCGGTTGGGATGCGTACTAAGCGGTGGCGAGAAGATGAAGCTCGCAATGCTGATCGTCAGCCATCAACACTCCCAGCCTTTGCTGCTGCTTGATGAACCAGATAATCATCTCGATCTCGAGTCAAAAATAATGCTTAGTCAGGCGTTAAATGCATACAAAGGTGGATTTGTTCTGATTAGTCACGACCAAGATTTCGCTTCTGAGTCTGGGGTTTTGCGTCAAATCGAACTGAATTAAACGAAAGAGAGTAAACGCCATCGTAGCTCTTCAGCGTTGTTCCTAAGCTCTACACCGCCACTTACCGATATGTAGAATTGGCGGGAAATGAGGGAGTTAGGATGGCTTTCACAACTCGTTTAATGAAATTAGATTCATTTTGTCGATATATAGTAGAGTTCTGATGTATTGCACAAAAAGACAACAGAAAAATAAAAAGGAATTTCATGAAAAAGAACACCCTAGCATTCGCAACGGCTCTCGCACTCGGAAGTGTGTTGTCTGTGGCGCATGCAAATGAAGCGGCGCAGTCGTCGGTTGAACAGGTAAACCCGAAAGCCATCACGTACCCAACCACACAAAAAGTGGATGTTGTCGATGACTACTTTGGTACAAAAGTGAGTGATCCTTATCGCTGGTTGGAAGACGATCTCAGCCCAGAAACCGTAGAATGGGTGAAGGCACAAAATGCAGTGACGTTTGATTATCTGTTGAAAATCCCTTACCGCGAGCAGATTGAAGAGCGCATTACTAAGCTCATGGATTACGAAAAACAAAGTCAACCGTTCAAAGAGGGTAAGTTCACTTATTTCTACAAAAATGACGGGCTACAAAACCAAGATGTGCTTTATCGGCAGCTAGGTGATGGTGAAGCAGAAATTTTCCTCGATCCAAATACTTTTAGTGAAGATGGCACCACATCGTTAGCGGGAGTGAGCTTTTCACGAGACGGTTCTTTGGTCGCATACAGCATTTCGGAAGGCGGTAGCGATTGGCGCAAAGTCATTGTGTTAGACACAGAAACCAAAAAGCCAGTCGGTGAAACGCTGGTGGATATTAAGTTCAGCGGTATCAGTTGGCTCGGCAATCAAGGTTTCTATTACTCAAGTTATGACAAGCCAAAGGGGAGTGAACTCTCCGCGAAGACAGATCAACACAAGCTCTACTTTCATACCCTTGGAACAAAACAAAGTGAAGACCAGCTGATTTTCGGCGGGTTTGAGGAAGAGAAATACCGTTATGTTGGCGGTTATACGTCGGATGATGAACGCTACTTGTTTATCTCAGCCAGCGTATCGACATCGGGTAACAAACTGTTCTTTAAAGATCTGAGTAAGCCAAACAGCCCGCTTAAAACCATTTTAGATAACACCAGCTCTGATACTTGGGTGATAGACAACCAAGGCACGAAACTGTACTTGGTTACGAACCTTAATGCGCCGAACAAACGCGTCGTGACGGTGGATGCGAGTCAGCCGCAGCCCAAAAACTGGAAAGATTTGATTCCTGAAACAAAGAATGTGTTACGCGTTTCTACCGCGGGTGGCAATTTGTTTGCGAGCTATATTGTTGATGCGATCTCGATGGTGAAGCAATACGACATGAACGGCAAACTCATTCGAGAAATCAAATTGCCTGATATTGGCAGTGCATACGGTTTCTCGGGTAAAAAAGAAGAAACCGAAGTCTACTATTCTTTCACCAACTACAAGATGCCAAGCACTACGTATCGTCTGAACATCAAAGATGGTGATAGCGAGGTGTACTACAAATCTAAAGCGCCATTTGATCCAGCTTTGTATGACTCTCGCCAGGTGTTTTACACCTCAAAAGACGGAACAAAAGTGCCGATGATCATCACCTATAAAAAAGGGACACCGATGGACGGCAGTGCACCAACCATCCTATATGGTTATGGCGGCTTCAACATTAACCTCACACCATCTTTTAGCCCGACACGTGCGGCTTGGTTAGAGCTTGGTGGTGTTTACGCGGTAGCGAACATTCGTGGTGGTGGGGAATATGGCAAAGAATGGCACAACGCTGGCATTCAAATGCAAAAGCAAAATGTGTTTGATGACTTTATTGCTGCGGCTGAATTTCTAATTGATGAAGAGGTAACGTCATCAAACAAGTTAGCCATTAACGGTGGATCGAATGGTGGCTTGTTAGTGGGGGCCGTTATGACGCAACGTCCAGAGCTGTTTAAAGTGGCGCTGCCAGCAGTCGGCGTACTGGATATGCTGCGTTACCATACTTTTACCGCAGGTGCTGGTTGGGCGTATGACTACGGCACGGCAGAGCAAAGTAAAGAGATGTTCCAATATCTGAAAGGTTATTCGCCAGTGCACAATGTAAAAGCAGGGGAGGAATACCCAGCAACATTGATTACAACCGGTGATCATGATGACCGTGTTGTTCCTGCTCACTCATATAAATTTGCTGCTGAGTTGCAATCGAAGCAAGCGGGTTCAAATCCGACCTTAATTCGCATCGAAACCAATGCAGGGCATGGTGCTGGCACACCAACGCGTAAAATAATTGAGACAAATGCAGATATTTATAGCTTTGCACTGTTCAATATGGGGATAGAGAAACTGCAATAGTGCGAATCGTTTGCGTTTTTAGTTAACGAAATGCATCGGTGCTTTTGCAATCGAAAATAAAAGGGAATCACAGAGTGTGATTCCCTTTTATTTTATTGTGGAGTAACTATTCTAAATTTACCGCAAGGCTAATTAAATTAAGGTATTTGCAATTTATTACAACTCTCTTCTTTACCTGAAGAGTAATATGCGATACAAATAAAACTTGATCGCGATCACCTAACACCATTGCACTCCTTATTTATATGGTAAATTTAATTAATCATTTGTTCTAATGATAATTGAATTTTCATAAGTTTTAATATTCCCTTCTTCGTAAAGCTTACCAAATTTCAAGTTATATAAGATATAAGTAGCAGTGATTGAACTTTTACGACGCTTTATTTTATTTTAATTAAAACGTCTAATGTTTCGTCATTATTAAATTTGCTTTGATAATTTATATTATCCAAAGCGAGTTGTGTTGCTTGCTATTTATGATGACCTCATGACGTGAATAATTTTATAATCATTAAAATGGATACAGTTTATGAATTTAGTGAAACCGTCTGTTGTTATCATGGCAGCAGCCCTTCAACTCGCGTCTTCTGCTTATGCTCAGACAAATAATGACGAAGAACTACAAGATATGTCTGACCCACTTGCGGTTTACACCCAAGCGGGCTTTGGTATTACTGACAAAGGCGCGAACATCAAAATCGGTCAAACTTACCAATCTAGCCAGCCTGGCACTATGGCGATGAACATCATCGAAATGAAAGGCATTGGTGGTGAGTTATTTGGCATTCGCGACAATGACGATCCAATGTATGCCAATGTTGATGACAGCATTGACTCTTTCCGACTACGTAATTTCCAAGTAGAAGTCGCAAAAGGTCTAGGCCGTCAATTGGATGTAAACTACGATGTTGATAGCGATAAATTAGATGCATCTTATAGCTTTATTCAAGGCCTACCTAAGTTTGGCATGTTGCAGTTATTTCCTTTGGCTGGTGCGGGTGTCACTATTGCTAATGATTTTAGTGGTGATGATAAAGGTTATGAAATTCCAGGTACTTTCACCGTTGTTGGTATGTACTCAAAAATTGAATTAACCGATAAAATCTGGATTAACTACAACCCAATGTATATGCATACATTATCAGGGGCTAGTCAATATAGAGATACTTATTACGCGGGTGAAGATAATATCTTAACTCATGAGTTTGCGTTGTCTTATCAAATTAATCCTCGCGCAAATATTCGTTACTTTGCAAACTGGAATGAGCACGTTAATTTCGGTGATGGTGATCACCGTATCGAATTTAACTACCAATTCTAACACCCTCGTTTATTTCCAGAATAGAAAGTGTGTTTATCCATATATTTAAATATTTAGGCTAGGGCACTTTCTACATAAAGTAGGTTTATCATGAAAGCCAAATATAAATTTGCGTTGGTATCTATTGCTATATCTTCTGCATTACTATCAGGATGCAAAACTGGCGATATCGCAACGAAAACTGCCCAAGCACCCTCTGTTGAAACCGTTACCCTAACCGAAACAAAAATCACTCCTTATCATACTTTTATCGGTCGAACTGAAGCGGTAAATGACGTTGATATTATGCCTCGAGTCGGTGGCGAATTAACCGCGATTCATTTTAAAGATGGCGATATGGTAGAAAAAGGCCAATTGCTGTTTGAAATCGACGACCGTCCTTACAAAGCGGCACTGGCGTATGCAAAAGCGTCGTTGCAAAAAGCAAAAGCACAACTCGTTCAAACTACGCGTGATGCAGAACGTGTGAAGAAACTCATCAAAGATAAAAGCATCAGTGAGCAGCAATACGATGACGCCATTGCCGCGCACGCCGCAGCGATTGCTTCGGTAGAAGAGGCGAAAGCGACGCTGGTTTCAGCAAGGCTCGATCTTGAATTTAGCTCTGTGCGTGCTCCTTTCTCTGGCCGCGTGGGTTTCAGCAACTTCCGAGTGGGTGACCGTATTTCGAAAATTCAACTCGTTCCTCTTGTTTCGATCACTCAAATCGACCCAATTCGCTTTGGCTTTGATGTGGATGAGAAGCTCTACCGCCGCGTAAGAAGTGCGATTGATGTGGCCCATCGTAACGATGACAAACTGGATGTTGATTTAACACTGACGCTTTCAGACGGCTCATTGTATCCACTTGATGGCAAGATCTACGCTGTTGGCAACAAGATCGATTTAGAAACAGGCTCAATTCGAGCAGAAGCACAATTTGATAACCCAACTTACGCGCTTATGCCGGGTGAATATGGCAACTTGACCATAAAGCTGCGCAACAAAACCATTGATGGTTTGCTTATCCCATCGGCGGCTGTTCAGCAAGACCAAGCGGGTGACTACGTCATGGTGGTTGGTGATGATCACGTGGTGTCACGTCGTAACGTTGAACTTGGTCAGACCTACGGTGTGAAACGTGCTGTGCTGACTGGCTTGGCGGCTAACGAAAAAGTCATCGTCAATGGTCTACAAAAAGTGCGTCCGGGTGCAACGGTGAAAGACGTTGAACTACAGAGTGAACAAGGCTGAGTGAGTACTGATGTTAAGTAAATTTTTCATTCACCGGCCGAAGTTTGCTTTGGTGATCTCACTGGCGATGACATTGATGGGCATGATCGCCCTGAAAGTCTTGCCAATTTCTGAGTATCCTCAAATCTCTCCAACGGTAATTACGGTGAGCACCATGTATCCGGGTGCAAACGCGGACGTGGTTAAAAAGACCGTAGCACAACCGATAGAAGCCAAAGTCAACGGCGTTGAAGACATGATTTACATGTCTTCTGTGATTGGTAACGATGGCTCATACACATTGCGTATTTACTTCCGAGTGGGCGCAGATGGCGATATGGCACAGGTTCGTGTGAACAACTTGGTGGCGCAAGCGACGTCTTCTCTCCCACAAGAAGTAAACCAAATCGGTGTGACGGTTAAGAAGAAATCTTCCGACATGTTGGGCGTTATTACACTGCGTTCTCCGAAACAGTCTCACGATAGTATCTACCTCTCTAACTATGCGGATCTCAATATCGTTGAGCGTTTAAAACGTATCGAAGGTATGAGTGACATTACGCTGCTGGGTAAGAAAGACTACTCAATGCGTATTTGGTTGAACCCAAATAAACTGGCCACCTTGAAGCTTTCCGCTAGTGATGTTATTGGCGCAATTAAAACGCAAAACATCCAAGTGGCGGCGGGTAAGATCGGTGGTATGCCAGCTCCGGGTGACCAGCAATATCAATATGTTTTGCAAACCAAAGGCCGCCTTACTTCTGCGGAAGAGTTCGAGAACATCATCATCCGCGCGAGCAAGAAAGGTTCTTTGATTCGCTTGAAAGATGTGGCTCGTGTCGAAGTTGGCGCACAAGGTTACGAAGCTGATGGTCGTATGAATAACGAACCAGCTGCCGTTCTGGCCTTGTACCAGTTGCCGACAGCGAACGCGCTAGACGTGATGGAACGCGTGAAAGAGGCAATGAAAGAGTACGAGAAATCGTTCCCAGATGATTTGGTCTACGACATCGCGTATGACTCTACCGAATACGTAGAGACATCGATTGATGAAGTGTACGAGACGCTGGTGATTGCGGTACTTCTTGTCACCTTCGTTGTGTACGTTTTCTTGCAGAACTGGCGAGCGACCATCATTCCAACATTAGCGATTCCGGTTTCCATCATTGCGACGTTCGCAATCATGGGCGTGATGGGCATGACCATCAACACCATCTCGTTGTTTGGCTTGATCCTCGCCATCGGTATCGTGGTGGACGATGCGATCATCGTGGTGGAGAACGTGGAGCGGGTTATCCATGAAGAGCATTTAGACCCGATTCCGGCCACGATCCAAGCTATGAAAGAAGTGACGGGGCCAGTATTGGCAACAACGCTTATTTTGTTGGCGGTATTCGTACCGGTTGCGCTATTGCCGGGTATTTCTGGTCGAATGTTCAACCAGTTCGCGGTCACCATCTGTGTATCGGTGCTGATCTCTGCGATCAACGCATTGACGTTAACGCCTGCGCTTTGTGCGTTGATGTTGAAATCTACTCACTCGCAACCTATTGCGCCTTTGCGTGCGTTTAACCGAGGTTTTGAAGCAATAACGCGCAAATACCAAGGTTTAGTTGGCTTCTTGAGCCGTCGTATTGTGCTGAGTATCGGTGTTTATGGCGCGCTTATTGCGGTGCTGGCATTTGCGTTCATGACCGTACCTTCTTCTTTCGTACCGAACGAAGATAAAGGCGTGTTCATGGTCGAAATGCGTTTGCCAGACGCAGCAGCATTGCAGCGTACTGCACCATTAATGAAGAAGTACGTTGATGAGCTAAAACAGATGGAAGGTGTGGAGAACGTGGTTTCGGTTGCGGGCTTCTCGGTAATTAACATGGCGTCGATTCCAAACTCGGGCATGTTGATCATCAAACTGGATAACTGGAGCAAACGTAAAGACCCTGAGCTACACCAACGCGCATTGATGAATAAAGTTAACCAAATGCTGAACTCAACGCCAGATGCCGCTTCGTTCGTTTTCGCGACGCCGGCAATCAAAGGCATGGGTGCGGTGGATGGTTTCAACCTTGTGCTGCAAGACAACTTGGGCCGTTCTCCACAAGAGTTGGCACAAACAACCGCTGATTTTGTTGCCCAAATCAATCAACTGCCTGAAGTGACGCGTGCGTTCTCGATTTTCCGTGCGAACATTCCGCAACGTTACATCGATATTGACCGCGATAAAGCGATTTCGATGGGCGTACCGTTGAATGAAATCTTCAGCACACTGCAAGCACAATTGGGCGGTGCATACATTTCTGACTTCAACTTGTTTGGTCGTTCGTACCAAGTGAAAGTGCAAGCAGAAGATCAATACCGTGACAACATCGACGACATCGACCATCTGTTTGTTCGCTCAAGCTCTGGAAAAATGGTGTCACTGGCAACACTAGTGAAAGTGAAGCCGATCTTCGGCCCTGATACCTTGTCGAACTACAACATGTTCAGTTCTGCAACCGTGAACGGTGCGCCAGCGCCAGGTTACAGCTCGGGTGATGTTGTAAAAGCCATCGAAAAACTGGCTGCGGAATCCTTGCCAAGTGGTTACTCGTACGAGTGGTCAGGCATGACTTACCAAGAGATGAAAGCAGGCAACATGGCGCCAATCGCGTTCGCATTGTCTTTACTGTTCACCTACTTGTTCTTGGTGGCTCAGTACGAAAGTTGGACCATTCCTGCTGCGGTAATGATGGCGGTTCCAGTCGCGATTCTCGGCGCAATGGGAACGCTACTGCTGGTGGGACAACCGTTCGATTTGTACGTGCAGATTGGTGTGGTCATCTTGATCGGTATGTCCGCCAAAGTGGCGATTCTTATCGTGGAATTTGCCAAAGTTCTGCGAGAAGAAAAGGGCTTATCCATCATTGATGCTGCCAAAGAAGCTGCTCGAATCCGTTTCCGTGCAGTACAGATGACTGCGTTCGCCTTCATCTGGGGGGTATTCCCGTTGGTGATTGCATCGGGTGCTGGTGCGGCATCTCGTCACTCACTGGGCTTTGCGGTATTCGGCGGCATGACTCTCTCTACGTTTGTAGGCACGTTACTGACGCCAGTGTTCTTCGTGATGATGCAATCTCTGCGCGAGAAGTTTAAGCGAAAGAAACCCACTGAACTTGAGGTGAGCGAGCAATAACGCTGATTTCAACCGACTGACTCCACAACACCTCCACGCTGTGTGCGATTGGCCAATGCCTTTCATTGATATACAACCACCGTCGCAGCGTAGGTTCCCCAAACAATAATAGGTTTTAGCATGAAAAATCTTTCAAAAATCGTCGTAGCGAGCTCTCTACTGACGTGTGCTGCTGCGCAAGCGGGTGGGTTATACCTTTACGAAACAACAGCATCGGATATTGGTTTGGCATCCGCTGGTATGGCGGCGCGTGCGCAAGATGCCTCAGTAATGGCTGCAAACCCGGCTGGTCTGGCGAATGTTTCTGGTAAATCTTTCTCTGGTAACCTGATTGGCCTTTACGGTGACGCGCAATTAGACACGATGACTGGCGATGCGGGCAACGTGATTGGTTTTGTTCCTATGGCGTCGGCATTTTACAGCCAACAAGTAAACGACAAATGGACGCTGGGTATTGGTCTGTATGGCAACTACGGTCTTGGCCTCGAGTACGAAGGTCTTTTGGATAATCACTTAGATATTCCTACAGCAACGACACAAGCCTTGACCATTCAACCTTCCGCTTCTTATCGCATCAATGAGCACTGGTCTGTGGGTGCGGCGCTTGGTATTCAGTACGGTATGTATGAAGTAGAAGCGGAAGGGACGTTGGCTAGCTCTGGCATGCATAAAAAATACTTAGACGAAGACCAAGATACTCAGGTCAACGGTCGAGTAGGTGTGCTTTATGAGGCAACACCAGGCACGCGTCTTGGTCTGTCTTACTCTTCTGAAACCGAATTTGAATTCGACAATAGCAACTCCATTGCTCCGCAACAACTGATCTTCAGTGCTTACCATGAAGTGAATGATGACCTAGCGGTGATGTGGAACGTGAACTGGCAAGACTGGAGCGAATACACAACCACGCTGAACGTAGAGACACAAGACACTTACCAAATCGCATTGGGTACTCAGTACAAACTGAATGAAAAAATGATGTGGAATGCCGGTTTTGCATTCGATACCAGCATGTATGAAAGCCAATCAAACTGTGACATTACCGTTCCTACTGGCAAGGCGTACCGCATTGGTACAGGCATTGATTACAAATTGGATTCAGAAAACTCAATTGGTTTCGCGTTTGAAGCGGTCTTGATGGAGTCTTCAGAAACAGAAACGCCACTCTTACAAGCTGGCTTTGATGAGCCTGCTCTGTACTTCATGAGCATGAGCTACAACTGGAAAAACTAATCATTCCTAATCGCTAAAACGCCTTCCTTACAGGCCATTCTACCCTAACTACCTGCACTGGATGCTGTCACGCTATCTAAGGTAGTTAGGGCGCTTCTGTCACACCCAGTGAGTGATGATTCAAAAAGTATCTGCGCGGCTAAGTGCGGGTATTCAACATCTCAAAGGACTAAAAAATGAAAAATAAACTAGCGTTAGTGTGTACGACGTTGTTGGTCAGTACGCTGGCTCATGGTGCCGAGCATCGAGTAAAAGACAATAAAAACAAGTTGGCGGATGACCCAACAAAAGTCATCACGAAATTTGGCGCGTCTTACGCAAACAACTACGATTTTGATGATCAAAACATCTCATTCTCGGGCTCACTTGCGCTTGACCAAGCGCGCAAAATTAACCTGCGTATCAATGATGATGCGAGCGAGTGGCGTATTGGTGGCTCGTGGTTGTTTCCGGTCGGTATCGTGAACTTCAACTTCGGTAAAAATGAATACGTAAACGGCGCGGATCAAACCAACTACAGCGTTGGTACCTTTATGCCGCTAAGTTATTTCGGGATTGAGCCAGCAGGCTTCCAAATTTTCCCAATGGCAGGCTATACGTACAACACTGGTGATGTTCCTGTTTGTGACGGTGCAGCAGGCAGCAACTGTAGCGAGCCTAACTTTACGGGCACTCCAAGTGCAGAGAATGGCTTCAATATGATGAGCTCTTCAGGCAGCAGCGGTTACGTTGGTGCATTTGCGCTGAAATCGTTTACCAAAGAGCTGACGTTAATCAGCTTCGCAGCAGGCACTTACGGCTCAGAAAACAGTGAAGGAGAGAACTACAAAGGCTTCTTTGGTGGTATCGGCCTTGGTTATCTCGTGAATAAACGTCACTCGTTTAACGTAATGACGTTTGTCATGGACAACAACACGTATTTAGATGAGGCAGATAGGCGCGTCGCATTATCTTACCAATATCAATTTGAGTAAATTGAAAACGCAGCAACGATGGCTGCGTTTTTACTTTGATGGAATAAATTAGTGAATCGCGTTCTTTTCTTCGATCTTTTTCTGATATTGGTGTTTTAATATATACATGCGCTTAACATCGCTATAGGCTCCGTTAATAAAGTATTCTTCTACTAAATGGCCTTCTTCAATAAAACCACATTTCTTATATAAATGAATAGCGACTTCATTATCCACTGCGACCAATAAGTATATTTTACGTAGATTAAGAATCGAGAAGGAGTAATCCAATGCACGATTAATCATCTCTGTCGCATAACCTCGTCCTTGATGCTCTGGGGCGATGATTATCTGAAACTCAGCGCTTCGGTGAATGTAGTTGATCTCAATAAGTTCGACCAATCCAATCACTATGCCGTCTTCATCTTCAACCACAAAGCGTCTTTCTGCGTCATCATGTATATGTTTTCGGTACAGTTCTTCGAGCTCATCATAAGATTCATAAGGCTCTTCGAACCAGTAGGCCATGATATTTCGGTTGTTATTTAGTTCGTGAATAAAGCGCAAATCAGAGCGTTCTAGTGCACGCATTTTTAGGCCTTTCTTCATCATTTATCTCCAATGAGGCGGAGTAAACCTCCGCAATTGATGCTAGAAAATCTTAACGTATTTAACAAGAATAGCGCATCTGTTTTTGGGAAATATTGTGGTTTTTTCAATATGGAAACTTAGAGTTCACGCCAAATAAAAATTAATCTTTACGATAAAAAATTCGATTAGGTGGTTTGCCTAATATCATATTAAATACCGCGCAACGACTTAGTGTCTTAATCTAAATAAACAAGGTATTCAATATGTTTTCAATCGGTGACGTAGTAGTAGCGACTAAAGGTATCGATCTTGGCGAAATGGTTGTTACAGGTTTAAGCAGTGGCGGTTTTTACACACACGTAAAAGCAGGCGAGAAAACGCTAACTTACCCAGCTAAAGATCTTAAGAAAGCATAATTAAATTTGCTCACTCTTATTTCTAAACTGGCTTAAAGTTCGTATTACTTATTTTAGGCGGGTTAGAATTTATAAAAGGTAGCGCAACAAGTCGCTACCTTTTTTATCACTCTCTTTTCTAGTTTTCTTCTGTTTTATGAACCTCAACACGGTTTCTACCGGTTTCTTTGGCTTTGTAAAGGGCTAAGTCGGCGCGTTTTACGAGTGGTTCAAACGAGTCATCCAAGCTACAGACTTGAGTTACACCAATACTAGCGGTAAAGCTCATATCACGACCTGAGTGTTGAATCGTCGTAGTTTCTAACGCATTGCGAATCGTTTCTAATGTGTTTAGGGCTTCTTGCGATGAGCGGCTTCTTAGTACGATGGCAAACTCTTCACCGCCAACTCTGGCAAGTAAGTCACAGTCAAGTAGATGACTTTGAATGGTGTTGACTGCATGGATCAGCGATTTATCGCCAGCATCATGACCAAACCGATCATTAAGGCTTTTAAAGTTGTCTAAATCTAGAATAGCAACATGGAAGTCAATGCCTTGGGTGCGGTATTCATTCAGGCGGCTTTCGATTTGTCGCATGAATTCTCTGCGGTTTGGAATGCCAGTCAGATCATCCGTTGTGGCAAGATGCTCCATTTTCATAATTTGTATATGAAGAGCAATGTTTAAAGCAATCCAGTTAGCAATGCACTGAAGCTGTGCCGCTTGTTCGTTTGTATAAGTGTGCGTTTGATGATGTGCAACATTAAGCGTGCCCAAACAGACTTTACCGTGCATTAAAGGTGCATCCATACAGGTCCCCATGCCATTGGATGCCAGCATCACACAATCGACCTCATCAGATTGAGTGACATCGTCACAGATCATCAGTTGTTGCTTTTTGAACACTCGGCCAACAAAAGCTCGGTGAATAGGTACCAAGAATTCAGCCGGAATCGCTTTATTACCAGAGAAAGAGTAGACCTTTAGATGATCATCATTTTCATAAAGCGTGATACTCGCGCGGTCGGAATTGAATATACGATTTATCCATTCTGCGACCGTATCAAGCACCTGCTGCAATGTTTCCGATTGAGCTAAAAAGTGAACAAACCCTATCGGCATACAGATCGGACTTTCCATATTCTGCATCGATAAGTCATCAGGGTTAAAAGTTCTTTCAAGTCTCAATAGACATCTCCTTGCGATGTTGCAAATACCAACAATAAGTTACACGAAGCTATTTTCAAGAAAAATGCGTTTCTACGTAAGATTATGGTTTATTTATCGCTATCTATGTGTGTTCAATTGCTTAATGTGGGCGTTAACTCACGCCTAAATGAATAAATGTTATACCTATTTATAAGTAAGTCATTACTCAATAAGGGGTGTTTTTGAGGTAGAACCAAAGAAGTAAGAAAGCCCTTCAGGGAAGAGAAGGGCAAAGAGGGTGAACCTAGGAAAGTAAATACGTAAGCAGTGAATTAATTATCTTTGTATTTCTGTAAAATCAACTGACTGATTTGCGCGATGAGCTGGTCTCTGGCTTGAAGTGATAGCTCGGTTTCTGTGACATAGATACTAATGTAAACAGGACGATGGTTTTCCTTCCATATGATTGCGTTAATACCGCGCGAACCGTGACCACCCGCACCAGAGCGGTCGGCGATAGACCAACCTGTTGGTAATACTGAACGCATTAACGAGTCTGAAACCTTGTTGTCCTGCATCCAGATTTTTAATTGCACGCGAGACTCGTAAGACAACGTTTCTCCTTCAATCAAGGTTCGCAGAGTGTTTACCATGGCGTTAGGTGTGGTTGTGTCGCGGTTGTCTCCCGGTGTCGCTTCGTTCAAACGTGGTTCTAATCTATCTAGGCGCGTCGCTTTATCACCAATTGATCGCAGAAACATTGTCACGGCCTTAGGGCCGCCGATTTCATTCAATACTAAGTTGGCAGCAGTATTATCACTCATCAACATCGCAGCTTCACAAGCGTGTTCTACGCGTGTGTTTTGGCCTGCGAGTTTGTCCATCACTGGAGACCACACAACGATGCTGCGCTCATCGACTTTCGCGGTCGCATTTTTACTTAGCTTACCGCTGTCCATATCACTTAGCATTGTGGCGCAAGCCAAGGTTTTGAATGTGCTCATGAGTGGGAAGCGTTCATCGCCACGGTAATCCCAGCGCTCATCGGTTTGCGTATCCCAAACCGAGACTCCAATTCTGCTTGAGGTTTGTTGTTCGATGAGAGAAATGTCTTCATTCAGTTGGGAAGCGTAACTTAGGGTTGAGCAAACCATTAGCCCAGCCAACAAAAATAACTTTTTCATGCGTCGTGTTCTTCATTTTGGTTTTGGTTCGCACTGTGGCGATGTTACGCAAACTATAACGAGCGAATACTCTAACCACTGTTAAATCCATGTCGATTTTTTGTAGGATTCTGCGCAATACCTCCAAGTTTGTTATTGACCTTAGGTATATTGTGGGTTTACTCAACTTTACGAATATTGACGTTGCATTACGCTAGAAAAACTAAACTAGAGTTGTCGTCAATTTGAGAGTGATGTTCATGAAAACTGTACGAAATTTTGTATGGATGATAATTGCCGCCGTGTCTGTGTTGTGGTGGATGAGTGAACCGCAACTGCTTTCCTCGACCCAATTCTTCCAATGGCGCTCCGCGCTTATTCAATATTCTGGTGTTTTGTCGTTAGCTTTGATGTCTATTGCGATGGTGCTGGCGCTGCGCTTACCTGTGATAGAGCAATGGGTTCATGGCATGGACAAGGCATATCGAGTACACAAGTGGTTAGGTATAGCAGGCGTCAGTTTGGGTGTGATCCATTGGCTTATGTATAAAGTGCCGAAGTGGCTCGTTGCTGCTGGTTGGTTGGAAAAACCAGTAAAACACACTGGAGCAGGGCCATCAGGCAATAACTTCGTTGGTTTTGAGTTATGGGTTAAAGAACTGCGTGATATAGGCTTGGATTTAGGTGAGTGGGGCTTTTATTTTCTATTGGTATTGCTGGCAGTGTCACTCTGGACTGTTGTTAAATACAAACCGTTTAAGTTATCCCATCGTTTAATGGCTGTGGTGTATTTGATGGTTGCTGTTCACTCCGTTTTGCTGATCAAGCACGCGTACTGGGGCGATCCCATTCATTTTATCGCTTTTGGTTTTGCATTGATGGGCTCTGCGGCTGCCGTTTATAGCTTGTTTGGCTTTGTCGGACGAGCGAATCGCTATCCCGCCAAAGTGGTGTCGACTCGCTACTTCCCTCAAGCGCGAGTGATGGAGCTGGTTTTGGCGCCAGGCATTAACGACCAAGGAAAACCTTGGCAAGGGCACAAAGCTGGGCAGTTTGCTTACGTTCGTTTTGGTAACGAAGATCCACATCCGTTTACGATTGTTTCAGGTGAGCACGATCCAGAGGTCCGTTTTTTGATCAAAGAGCTAGGCGATTTCACGACCAATTTGTACCAGCGCGTGAAAGCGGGTAATGAGGTTGTTGTTGAAGGGCCGTATGGACATTTAGAGTTTGATGTCAACAAGCCGCAAGTTTGGATTGCTGGTGGTGTCGGGATAGCGTCGTTCTTTGCCATCTTATCTTCACTGAAAGCGTTAAAAATACATCCGCCAGTGCATTTGTTTTATTGCACACGTGGCTTAGATAGTCATTTAGTGGATGAACTGTGGAATGCCGCGCATCAGGCACAAGTGAAACTAAACGTGATAGATACTGCGGTTTCACCTCGACTTAATGTTGAACGAATTGCGAAGGAATGCGGCGACTTATCGCGTTATGAGTTTTATTTCTGTGGACCGGAGGTATTCTCTCGAACCCTGAAAAAAGAGTTAGAGGTATATCGTTTTGATACAGAACATCACTATCATGAAGAGCTGTTTGTGATGCGATAATCTAGTATTTGGATCGAAATAAAAAGGAGCTGAATCAGCTCCTTTTGTATTTACATTTAACGTCTATGAACCGTATGAATGCGTAAATCCGGTTTCACTACAGTTCCACTTTTTTGACCATGCCGGCTTCTGCATGTCCGGGGATATTACACGCGAACTCTACATTTTTATCGCCATGGAAGTGCCACAGGAGTTGTTTCGCTTTGCCTGGTTCAACAGTGACAGCATTGCCGGAGTCATGCATGTGATCGCCAGACATGGTTTTCATCATTTCACGGTGTTTAAGCTGTTCTTCTGCTGAGCCAATGGTAAATTCGTGATTGATTTTGCCTGTATTCATTACCACAAATTGAACCACATCATCCGGTTCTATTGTCACGTCTTTTTTGAATGTAATTTTCATATCATCCGTTAAGAGTACATGAACGACTTTGTCTGGTTTTGCGCCATTTGCAGGCATACCAACCGCTGACATGCCTGGCATGCCGCTCATACCAGAATGATCCATTTTACCGTGGTCCATTTTTCCATGATCCATCGGCATTTTATCCATGTTCATGGAACCGTGTTCCATTTGACCATGCTCCATATTTTCGTGGTTCATGTTTGAGTTATCCATTTGAGCAAATACGCCACCCGATACCATGGTTAGAGCAAGAGTGATAAGAGTCTTTTTCATGTTGATTTCCTTTACTATCAATTAGCTATCGCGCCATTACTCTCTGAATAATGGCGCTCGTTGTTATTTATCTTGGTGTTGAGTTGATTTCACTTCACGCTGTTTCCACAGCTTGAAGATGGCAGGTAACACAAGCAGCGTTAACAGCAGGGCAGAAGCCATGCCACCAATCATCGGTGCAGCGATGCGTTGCATCACTTCAGAGCCGGTTCCCTCACCGTACATGATTGGAATAAGACCAATGATTACCGTTAATACGGTCATCATGACAGGCCGCACACGTAAGCCAGCACCTTCGCGAATTGCGTCTGTAAGATCCCGCGCTTGAAGCGGTCGTTGTTTCTCTTCTGCATCCAGTTTTCGGTGGTGCCACGCTTGGTTGAGATACACCAGCATGATGACACCTATCTCCACCGCAACGCCGGCGAGGGCGATAAACCCAACCCCCACGGCAATAGAGAAGTTGTAGTTCAGATAATGCATCAGCCATAAGCCACCAACCATTGCTAAAGGCAGCGTCAGCATGATGATCAGCACCTCACCTACACGGCGGAAGCTGAAGTAAAGTAGCATCATGATGATCGCAATAGTGATTGGTACTACGACACTTAAGCGGTCTTTGGCGCGTTCCATGTATTCGTACTGACCTGACCAAGCCAGCGAATAACCCGCAGGTAATTCAAGTTGATCTGCTACTACTTGTTGTGCTTCCACTACGTATGAGCCTAGGTCACGACCTTCGATATCCACGAAAACCCAACCGTTTGGACGCGCGTTTTCGGTTTTGATCATCGGTGGGCCATCCTCATAACGAATATCTGCCACGTCTGCGAGTGCGATGCGTGCGCCGTTGGGGGTTACCAGTGGTAGGTTTTGCAGTTTAACCACAGAGTCACGGTAATCTTGCGGATAGCGGACGTTAATCGGGTAGCGCTCTAGCCCTTCGATGGTTTCTCCAACATTCATACCACCGACAGCGGTTGAGATGACTTGCTGAACGTCTTTGATGCTCAATCCATATCTCGCAGCTGCGCGGCGTTTGATATCAATCGTTACGTAACGGCCACCCGCGACACGCTCCGCATATACAGATGAGGTACCGTGAACGCTATTAAGAATAGGTTCCAGCTGAGCACCAATTTTTTCGATCTCTTTCAGGTCTGGGCCTGCGATTTTGATCCCAATTGGCGTTTTAATACCGGTCGCCAGCATGTCAATACGCGTTTTGATCGGCATTACCCACGCGTTGGTGAGTCCCGGGAACTGAATCAGTTCATCGAACTCTTTGCGTAACGACTCTGTCGTCACACCTTCACGCCATTGGTCATGAGGTTTGAGCTGAATTACCGTTTCAATCATGGTGAGTGGTGCAGGGTCGGTGGCCGTTTCTGCACGGCCAATCTTGCCCCAAACCGTTTTAACTTCCGGTACGGTTTTGATCAGCTTGTTAGTTTGCTGAACTAGTTCACGTGCTTTACCAATCGAGATTCCCGGATACGTAGTCGGCATGTACATCAAGTCGCCTTCATCCAATGGTGGGATGAACTCGCTACCCAGTTGACTGGTTGGATAGTAAGCTGACGCCATTAGGCCTAAAGCGATAACGATCATACTCTTAGGATACTTGAGGCTGGTATTCAGCAACGGGCGATACAGCGCAATTAAGCCTCTATTTACTGGATTCTTATGCTCTGGTAATACGTTGCCACGGATGAAATAACCCATGAGCACAGGTACGAGGGTAATTGCCAAACCTGCCGCTGCCGCCATTGCATAAGTTTTAGTAAAGGCGAGAGGGGAGAACATCTTGCCTTCTTGACCTTCCAGGGCAAACACTGGCACAAAGCTTAACGTGATGATAAGCAGTGAGAAGAACAGGGGCGCGCCCACTTCTTCAGCGGCTTTGCCAATCACTTGCCAGCGGTTCTTATCCGTGAGAGGCGTTCGTTCAATATGCTTGTGGACGTTTTCTATCATTACGATGGCACCATCCACCATTGCACCGATGGCGATGGCAATCCCCCCGAGCGACATGATGTTGGCATTAATGCCTTGAGAATGCATGACGATAAACGCGGATAAAATACCGACGGGCAAGCTCAGCGCGATAACCAAAGACGAACGGATGTGAAATAGGAAGAGGGCACAAACAATCGCCACGACGATGAATTCTTCCGCCAATTTCTTCCACAAGTTTTCTACGGCAGCGTTAATCAGCGTGGAGCGATCGTAAGTAGGAACGATTTCTACACCATCCGGTAAGCTGCGCTGTAAATCTTCCAGTTTGTCTTTAACTTTGCTGATGACTTCACTCGCGTTTTCGCCGAATCGCATGACAATAACGCCACCAACCGCTTCACCTTCGCCGTTAAGCTCAGAGATGCCGCGACGCATTTGCGGACCTAAGTTGATGTCTGCAATGTCGCCCAATAAGAGCGGTGTACCTTTCTCTGTCACTTTGAGCGGGAGTGATTCAATATCCTCAATACTCGTTAGGTAACCTGTAGTGCGAACCATATGTTCCGCTTCTGCTACTTCAACAACAGAGGCGCCCGTTTCCTGATTGCCGTTTTGGATCGCCATGTTCACTTGTTGCAGTGTCAGGTTGTAAGCACGTAGCTTAGCTGGGTCAATCTGAACTTGATATTGCTTCACCATACCGCCAACGGTTGCGACTTCAGAGACGCCATCGACGGTTTGCAGCTCATATTTCAAGAACCAGTCTTGCATACTGCGTAGATCAGCAAGATCATGGTTGCCAGTTTTATCTTGCAGTACATAGCTGTAGACCCAGCCCACACCCGTTGCATCTGGTCCTAATGTCGGTTTTGCACTCGGTGGTAATTTAGGTGCTACTTGGCTTAGGTACTCTAAAACGCGCGAACGTGCCCAATACATGTCGGTATCATCGTTAAAAATGATATAAACATATGAGTCACCAAAGAATGAATAACCACGAACGGTTTCCGCTCCTGGTACGGCGAGCATGGCGGTGGTTAGCGGGTAAGTAACTTGATCTTCAACTACTTGAGGTGCTTGGCCTGGGTAGCTTGTTTTGATGATCACCTGAACATCAGAAAGATCCGGAATGGCGTCTACAGGTGTATTCTTTACACTGTAAAGTCCGGTTAAAACAAGCGCTAAGGTTGCGATCAAAACCATGAAACGGTTTTTGATCGACCAACGGATTATTGCTCCAATCATAGTTAGCCCTCAACCGCTTCAAGTTGCTTCAAGACGTAGTCAGCTCCTTGTTTTTCAACTAGAAATCGGACTTTCTGACCTTCTTTGAATCCGGATAGATCCACTTCATCACCCACAGAGAAGTTCATCTCTCCTGCCTCCCAGTTCCATTCTGCAACTGGGAGGTGGTTGAGAGTTATCATCCCAAAATCCGCCATCAACATGCTGATATCTCCGGTAATCCATACGTCAGTCACGACAACGCTGTCATCGGCTTTGTAATCAACGACTTCATATTGACCGGACTCTGTTTTCTGAATTTCAAACTCGATAGCTTGGCCTTTTTGCAGAGTGCCCACATCAACGTCATCTGCGAGGGTAAAGTTCATGACCATACCCGGCCAATCCCACTCTGCTACGGGCTGATGATTAATGGTCAACATACGGTGATCTTTCATCACATCGGTGATTTCACCCTTAGCCCAAACTGTTTCTACTTTGGCTTCAGTAGGTGATGAAATACGGGATAGATCAGCCGTTTGGCTTGATTCCGAATCCAACATAAAGTGTGCAGAGGTTACGATGCGATCATCTTGAGACAGACCTTGTAGCACCTCGATTTTGTCGTCGGCTTCACGCCCGACTTTGATGCGCGTTGAGCGGTATTTACCGTCGCCTTCAGACAACACTACTCGGGTCATACCGCCGGAACGAATAACAGAAGACTTAGGAATCGTCATAACCGCGTTATCAGTGACTGGTTGAAGCGCAATGTTGGCAAACATATTAGGTTTAAGATCGCCATTCGGGTTAGGGAACTTGAGGCGTACACGCAAGGTACGAGTCTTAGGATCCAGAATAGGGTATACGTAGTCGACAACCCCTTTCCATTCATTGCCTGGAATAGCATCAAGCGTCATAGTGGCGCTACTTCCTGCTTTCATCCAGTGAGCTTGGCGCTCAAATACTTCGGCATCCACCCATACGTTTTCAAGTGGGCCCGCGCTGATCACCGCTTGAGCAGGGGATAGGTAACCACCTTCACGAACGTTCAAACTCGCGATGACGCCATCTTCCGGAGCTTTAATTTCAATAGTTTGCGATGCTTTCCCGCGTTGAGTGATGGCTCTGATTTGAGAACGATCAACACCCAGTGTCACTAAACGTTCTGTCGCGCCTTTCACCAGGCCATTACGCCCAGTTCGGTAGGCGTTCAGCAGCTCTTCTTGTGCTTTGACTAGCTCAGGCGAGTACAGCGTGAACAGCACATCGCCTTTTTTGACCTTTTCACCCACGGCATTGATGTAAAGCTTTTCAACCCAGCCGGCCACGCGAACGTTGGTTTGCCACAAATGACTTTCGTCAAACGCGATATAGCCGACAGTTTCAATCCGAGGTGAAAGTTGCTCTAAAGAGACTTGAGCAGTTTTTACACCTAAGTTGTTTTCAACTGATGGGTCAATTTTTACCGTGCCGGGTTTGTCTTGTTCACCCGCGAGATCTTCAGCGTACACTGGGATCAAGTCCATGCCCATTGGCGATTTGCCCGGTTTGTCGCGCTTATAATTTGGATCCATTGGAGCAACCCAATAGAGTGGCTCGTTTGAGCTGCTTGCAGCGTTAGCGCCTGAGCCACTCATGTCGTGGTTTGCACCAGATAGGTACTGATTAACGCCAAACCCTAGTGCCCCGCCAACAAGCAGAGCGATGGTTGCTATCTTGATTGAATTTGAACTCATTCCTAATTCCTTATTTTCCCCATGAGGCATGACAGCGATGTTGATTGTTTATTGGTGTGCATTCGCCATCGTCCCCAAACTTGGGTTCTCTCATGTTTTTGTTTTAGTTCGCGCTTGCTTCAGGCGTGATGTTGGGTGTGGATACTTGATATTCGAAACCACCCAATAAAGCCGCTAAGTTGCTGTTTACGATATTTAAATCGGTAATAAGACGTTGCTGTTCGAGCTTTAGCGCCAGCTCGTCTGTGCTTGCCATGATCACGTCGTTAAACTGTGCGGTGTTGTTTTGATAGCCCCTTTCTACCGCGTGAATACGAGCTTGAACTTGGGGAAGTAAGGTGGATTGATAACGCTCTAAACGCTGACTCAAGTTGGCGCGATCAACCAGCAATGTGTTGACCTTTGCGTTCATCTGAGTCAGTAACGTATCTTTTTGTGAACGAGCGGCACCCACTTGATACTGAGCGGCAGCTAAGTTGCGGTCTTGGCGATTGCCAGTGAACAGGGGAATGTCCATCGTTAGATACGCGCTCACCAAATCCGATGCTGGTTCGCCTTTCATATTGTTGGCTTGACGATAGGCATACATCACTTCCACACCAAATTGAGGTGTGTAAGCTTGCTCTGCAATGTCCACTTGAGTTTCATTGGCAGAAATACTTACGTCTGCCATTTTTACCATCGGGTGCTCACTCAACTGTTGGTAGTGCTTGGTCGTTTCGTTATTTGCAGACAACTTTTGGTTTAATGACGCCCAAGTCAGTGTGTTGCTGGCTTGAAGTGTTGAGCGTCCGTTTTGGGTATAGGTATTGAGCCAGTCAGAGCCCAACCATTCTGAGAGTTGCGAGACCAAACGGCGCTGCATTTGCGCGTTGGCTTGCAGCTTTTCATCCAACTTACTCACTTGAAGCTGTGCATTCAGTAAATCTTGCGCTTCGCTTTTGCCGATTGAGTAATTGGTTTGAATGAAGTTTTCCATTTCCGTCATGAGCCGACGGTTTTCTAGCAAAATTTGCTCTGCTTTCTGCTGATAGCCCAGCTCCAACCAAAGCTGAGTCATGCTGTTTGCCACTTCAAGTTCCCGTGCGTGAACTTGTAGCGACAAACCATCGGCTTGTTGATTGGCTTTCTTTTGTTGAAGATCGAGCGTCGAGCCACGTTCGAACTGTTGCATCAAACCGACGGAGATATTGGTCATCGGATCCTCGTCAAATTTGAAGCTATCGACAGGCAAACCACCAAAACCGACTTTCAATTTCGGGTCCATCAAGGTTGCGCTGGCTACGCCTGTTTCACGCATTGCTTCCGATTGAGCGTAGAACTGCTTACGGTTGCCATCGTTGCTCAACGCAACGCTAATGAGGGTGGCTAGCTCATTGGTTGACTGAGCTTGGATTGATTGAGCTTGCGCGTCTTGTTGTGCTTTCGTATTGGCTGGCGATTGTGCCACCACATTGAAAGCAGGTAGGGCAACCAGAGCCAGTGAGCATACTGGTGCCACTATGCGATTTGGGTTGAATTCCATAATTTACATCCAAATTGATACCAAGCTCTTTGGCGTTTCGGGAGCGATTGAACCGAGCGGGAGAGCGTTGGTATTTGCCAAACGGATGACGCACTTTTTTATCGCTAAATAGCAGGTAACAAATGGAGTTACGAGCGAATAGCTGAGGTGAGCACGCTATCAGTTGGGCGCAAAGAAACTGCCTGCAAAGCGATGCAGGGTCGAATGCTTTGTATGGATTAAACTATCGGAGGCCGATACAAATCATGGGTTACTTGTACCACTGGTGCGGTAATTTCTGAGGCAATGGATGCGCGACAAGCCAATGGGGAGAGCTGGCTGTCAGTGGCTGGTAATGGGACAAAAACGAATGAGCAAGATGCTGTACAGCAATTGTGGATCATACCGGAGCCATCAACACAGCTCATGGTCATCTCTACAGAATCGGAGCTCAACGATGAGGCCATCTCCATGCTCATACTCGGTGAGCCGCAGTGATCGTTCTCGCTTGCTATTTCCGTCATGTGAGCTGACATCATGACATCACTCGACATCATTTTGATACTCATTAAAGGCGCGCTGTTAACAACGCTAGATACCAGTAGTATCAGCGTTGTACATAACGTTAGCCAAATTGTATGCAATGATTTCAGACGCATACGGTTTCCAGTCAAAATGAGCTTATATATCGAGTAACCCTTAAATAATAAAGGTTACCCTAGGGGTAAAGTCAAGGATTATACTGAACCCACTTCGAGATAATGAGTTCTACATCTTAAAGTCAATTGGACATATTAATCGCTAAGAAATATCTCGCTAGTGAGTTTTTTGTCACACGAACTTTCCATGGTGGGGTTTATCCTTATAGAATGTAAGGTTTAGTGTGCCTGCTTCGGGGGTTGTATGATAGAAATTGTCATCGATGGAAAATATAGAATTGTAGAAGAGGGGCTAACCCTTCTGGAAGCAGCCAAAGTGTGCGGGGTCGAAATCCCTTCACTGTGCGGAATGAACAAAAGTAACGAGAAAATTCCGTGTGATTTGTGTGTGGTCGAAGTGGAAAGTGGTGGAACTAAGCGCGCCTGTGATCTCAAAGTGTACCGCGGTCTCAATGTCGTCACACAATCAGAACAACTGAGTGAGCACCGCAGAAAAGCGCTCAACCGAATCATGACGGACCACTACGCCGACTGTGAAGCTCCTTGTAAAACGGCGTGCCCTGCTGGAGTAGACATCCAATCTTATCTCTACCATATCTCGCAAAACGATCATCAAAAAGCGATTGAAGTTATTAAACGCACACTGCCAATGCCGTTGTCGATTGGGCGCGTGTGTCCGGCATTCTGCGAAAGTGAGTGTCGCCGTTCTTTGGTGGATGAGCCGATTGCCATTCGCCAACTCAAACGCCATGCCGCAGACGCAGATTTAGCGGCGCATGAAGCGTATGTCCCAGAGAAAAAACCAGCGAAGCATCGCAAGATCGCCGTTGTTGGTAGTGGCCCCGGTGGCTTAACGGCAGGTTATTACTTGTCGAATGAAGGTTATGACGTCACCGTATTTGAGTCCATGCCAAAAGCAGGCGGTTGGCTACGCTATGGCATTCCTGAATATCGCCTACCTAAAGACATTCTAGACAAAGAAATCGAACTGATGTGCCGCAACGGCATGCAAGTTGAAACCAACAAAAAGCTTGGTGTTGATTTCACGCTGTCTCAATTGAGTGAAGACTACGATGCCGTCTGTTTGGCTGTGGGGGCGTCTCAAGCGGTAGAAATGAATTATCCTGGTAGCGACTTGGACGGCTGTTATCTCGGTGTTGATTACCTGAAAGATTACGTTACAGAACAAAACTACGCGACGGGCAGAAAAGTTGCCGTGATTGGTGGTGGTAACACTGCGATCGACTGCGCGCGTACGGCGCGTCGTGCGGGTGCCGATACCACTTTGATCTATCGTCGAACTCGTGACGAAATGCCAGCCGAAGACTACGAAATCGTCGAAGCTGAACATGAGGGCGTAAAGTTCCATTTCTTAACGAATCCGGCGGAAAACATCGCGGATGAAAATGGCCGCGTGAAGGCAATTCGATTAGAACGAATGGCGTTAGGTGAGCCAGATGCGTCTGGTCGTCGTAGTCCGAAACCAACGGGTGAGTTCTTTACTGAAGTATTTGATACCGTGATTGCAGCGGTATCGCAAAAGCCGGATCTCAGCTTCTTAGAAAACGATGAGCTCTCCATTCCTCTAACGCGTTGGAACACATCTGAATCCGATGCGCAAACCATGCACACGGGTACGGGCAATATCTTCAGTATCGGTGATTTTCGTCGTGGTCCTGCAACAGCGGTTGAAGCGGTGGGCGATGGGCGAGTTGCGGCAAAAGCGATTGATCTGTTCCTCAATGGCGATATGGCGGACATGCCGAAACCTGCGTTCAACTCTCGTAAAGAGAAAAAACTGGCGCAGGTTGACCCACTTCATTTCGAAAATATCCAAAAAGTTGCTCGTTCAATCATGCCAGAGTTGACCCCAGCGCAGCGTGAGCAGAGTTTTGCTGAAGTGGAGCTGGGCTTTGATAACGAAGAGGCCATGAAAGAAGCGGCGCGCTGCTTAGAGTGTGGTTGCCAAGCGAATACCGACTGTGCCTTGCGAGATTACTCAACGGAATATCATGCCGAGCAACATTTCGATGTTTCCGTGGACGTTTCCTCTGCTAGCGTGATTGGTCATCAAGATTGGCTCGATTTGCGAGCGAAAGATCTTCGTCACAAATACGAAGTAGACCGCAGTTCTGAGTTCATTGAATTTGATGCTAACCGCTGCATTAGTTGTGGTCAGTGTATTCAAGCATGCCGTGAGCAAGCGGTACATGGTGTGTTGAGTTTTGTGTCCGATAAAAATGGCCGACCAGCTTTACGACCAGATGATCGTCCACGATTCCGCTCCGATGAAAAAGGCGCAGGTTGCAGCGGTTTGACGCTCATGGGCGATTCAAAATGCGTGCAATGTGGGGCGTGTGTTCAGGCATGTCCAACGGGCGCGATGGTGGACAGCCGTGACCGCTCTCAAGGCAGAACCGAACAGCTAAAAGCCGTCGATACCATTTGTACCTATTGTGGTGTGGGTTGTAAGTTGACCATGTTTGTCGATGAGCAACAAAACAAAATCCGCTATGTAAAAGGGGCGGATTCGCCGGTTAACCAAGGTATGCTGTGCGTGAAAGGCCGTTTCGGTTTTGATTTCATTAGCAGCGAAGAGCGTTTAACGACACCACTGATTCGTAAAGATGGTTGGTTGCAGCCAGCAAGTTGGGACGAAGCGATTCAGCTAGTGGCTTCGAAGCTTTCGACCATCAAGCAAGATTTTGGTAACAACGCACTGGCCGGATTCTCTTCAGCGAAAACCACTAACGAAGATAACTACGCGTTTCAAAAATTCATCCGTCGTGAACTTGGTACGAACAACGTTGATCACTGCGCACGTTTGTGTCACGCATCAAGTGTGACAGGGCTTGAAGCATCGTTGGGGAGTGGTGCGATGACCAACGACATTCCGAGCATTAAGCATTCCGATGTGATCTTTATTATCGGTTCTGACACCACATCTGCGCACCCGATCATCGCTTCGCACATCAAACAGGCGATTCGTCATCACGGGGCGCGCTTGATTGTGGCAGACCCGAAACGAGTAGACATGGCCGAACATGCAGAGCTGTACTTGGCGCATCGTCCGGGTACGGATGTTATGTTGCTCAACGGCGTGATGCAACAAATCATCAAAAATGGTTGGTACGATCAAGAATACATCGAAGAGCGCGTAGACGGCTTTGATACCTTGCTTCAAGAGGTGATGTCGCCAGCGTACAACCTCGACAAAGTTGAGTTAGTGACGGGCGTAAAAGCGGACGATATTTTCGCGATGGCGCGAATGATTGGTACTGCAAAACGCACGGCGGTGTATTACTCAATGGGTATTACCCAGCATACAACAGGGCACGACAACGTTCGTTCGATTGCAAACCTGCAATTGTTGTGTGGCAACATCGGTATTGAGGGTGGTGGTATTAACCCACTGCGTGGTCAATCAAACGTACAAGGTGCGTGTGATATGGGCGCTTTGCCGAACTGCTATCCGGGATATCAAAAAGTGTATAACCCGATTGTTCGTCAGAAATTCGCGATTGAGTGGGATGCGCCGAACTTACCTTCTGAGCAAGGGCTTACCCTAACGGAAATCATCGATGCGGCGTGCAAACGAGAAGTTCGCGGGATGTACATCATGGGCGAAAACCCAGTACTGAGCGATCCAAACCAAGCACACGTGATTGAAGGGTTAGAAGCACTCGACTTCTTGGTCGTGCAAGACATCTTCCTCACCGAGACGGCGCAGTACGCCGATGTGGTATTGCCTTCTTGTTCATTTGCGGAAAAATCCGGTCACTTCACCAATACTGAGCGACGCGTGCAGCGCGTTAATGCGGCAGTGAAAGCGCCGGGTGAGGCGAAAGAAGATTGGTGGATCATTCAAGCGATCGCAAACGCGATGGGCAGCGATTGGCATTACCAGTGCGTTTCTGAAATCACTAGCGAGATCGCGCGTGTAACGCCGCAATATGCAGGGTTGCGTTGGGACGCGATCACGCCGAACGGTGTTCAATGGCCAAGTAACAAGAACAATCCAAACGGTACTCGTATCATGCACCAAACCCAATTTACCCGAGGGAAAGGGCAAATGGTGGGCGTGCCGTTCCGTTATGCAGCTGAGTTGCCTGACGAAGAGTATCCTTTGGTGCTTACAACAGGGCGTGTGCTAGAACAATTCCACACCGGTACGATGACACGCAAAACGAAAGGGTTGGATAACCTTGCTGGGCCAAGAGCGATGATCAGTGTTGAAGATGCCGAAGCAATTGGTATCCACAATGGTCAGCGCCTAAAAGTGTCGACTCGTCGTGGCAGCATCGAAATTGATGCGTTTGTGACCAAGCGAATGCAAAAAGGGGTGGTGTTTATCCCATTCCATTTCGTTGAGTCGCCAGTCAACCGCTTGACGACCACGGCAACGGACCCGCATGCGAAAATTCCTGAATTCAAAGTCGCGGCGGTGAAGATTGAAATCAGTGAAACGGCCGCTCAACCAGAGCCTGTCGAGGAGGTGGTACACCACGTCTAAAATAGCCGACTCACGCACTGGCGAGTTGAGAAATTACATTTAAGCTTATGAGATGTAATAGCGAAATGTGCAGTGCGTGTGTCGAGCGTTTTTAAGTGGATCATATTGCTTCTACCCGCTCTTATTTGGCTGGCGGTCAGGCAAATTGAACATATTTGGTGGGCGGAGAATCTTACCTCGATTCCCGCCCTCATTGTGTTCACTTACGTTATTTTAGCCTCGGCGTTTTTTATCGCTCGCAGATGGTTGCAAAGTGCATTTTCTGCCTTTGTCGCTATTTTGTTTGTCTCGTTACTTGTTTCGCCGCAGCGCAGTCATGTGGCGTCTTGCTCGCACTCGTTGAGCGTCATTCAATTTAATCTTTTTTACGAAAACTCAGACATCAATCAGTTCATCAACTATCTGTTGAGGCATCCTGCTGATTTGGTGGTGATGCAAGAGCTGACGCCGCGAGTTGGTAGCCTCTTGCACATGTTGGATGATGTCTATCCGCATTATCATGGTGGCCAACGTGACGTAGGGTACCCATCAAATTTGATGATTCTTAGCCGACACCCGATCACGGAGGTTTCGGTTTATCGTGCGCCAAATGGACAAGAAGTCATCAGAGCGGTTTGGTTGCCTAAAGGTCAAGCACCGATCACTTTGTTTGCGGCTCATCCACCGTCACCAAGAACCAGCGAGCTTTGGCATCAAAGAAATGCGTTGGTGCGAACCATAGAAACGCTGACCGCGCTTTATCCCGAGCCAGAGGTGTTGGTTGTGGGGGATTTCAATCTCTCCTCGGTTAGCCCTCGTTTTTCTACGCTGTTCCCGAGTTTTCAAACCGCGCCAGTGACGAGCTGGCCAACTAACATCAAAGGCATAAACGTGCCAGAGCCGATGATGATAGGTATTGATCACTTGTGGCTAAAGTCTGAGCAAGGACAGCGAATCATTTGCTCTCGTGAATCCTCTGCTTTTCCACAAGGCTCAGATCACCGCATGGTGACAACCCAGATCGGTGTGCATGTTCCATAGTTCAAGCTCTTAGAATTTGTCATGTTTCATAAGTAAAACCGGTACTGAGCTTGTCATAGAATTGACTGTCTCTGACGATCCTCTGTTATTTGAGCAAGTTCTATAACCTAAACTTTGCTCGCTTCCTATACTGAATTAACGAAGCAGAGTTTTTATAACAACAAGAGGCAGCTTGCATGACAAGAACAACCTCATTTGCACTCGTTCTATTACTGATGTGCGCATACTTTGGTTACAACCGTTATTACGTGTATCCGCAGCAGTTGGAAACACAGGCCAAATCCATGTTGATACAAATGGCAAATCGCGAAGAGTGGATGGATGTGTTTGAAATGATGAACCGCGTAGAGGCGCACAAAGGGCATTTAGAGCTCGTGGCCGATGTTACGTCTTCTGATGGCAAACGTGCTTACAGTGAAGGCTTTATTACCTATACTGATCGTGAAGGTGTCGTCTGTAAACAGGTGGTGTTTAACTTTAAAATCAACTCTTTGAAAAACTACAGTATTTCAGACTTACGAGACTGCTCGTACGGCGAATATTATTAAGATGAGTTGCTTAGTTAAGTCCGGTAAAACTAAATTTGAATATCCAAACAAAAATAGCCTCATTGTCGAGGCTATTTTTGTTTCTGCTGAAAAGAAAAAATTGGCAAGTTTAATCGAGTGATTTCTTAAACCTCAGTGACGCGACGGCCAATCCAAATACGGTAAACCCGAGCAACCAAAGGGTATCTCGCCATAAGTCCATCAGATCCGCCCCTCGCAACACAATGCCTCGAATCATGCGCATAAAGTGAGTGGCGGGCAGGGCTTCTGAAATCCACTGTGCTGCGACTGGCATGCCCTCGTAAGGGAACATAAATCCAGACAACAGAATCGAAGGCAGAAGAATGAACACCGTCATTTGCATCGCTTGAAGTTGTGTTGTGGCGATGGTGGATATGACTAATCCTAAAGTTAAGCTGGCGGCGATAAACAACAAGGTTCCAAATAGAATTTGGCTGATTGCACCGTTAATCGGTACGCCGAAAATCCAATGTCCCAACCCTAGAATGATGAAAACCTGAATTAAGCCGACAAAGATATACGGCACGATTTTCGCCACCATTAGCTCTATTGAGTGGATGGGCGTGGTGATCAATAGCTCCAAATTTCCCCGTTCACGTTCTCGTACAATCGCGGCACTGGTGAACAAAATCATCGTCATGGTGAGAATCACACCGAGTAAGCCGGGTACGATGTTGACCGCAGAACGCCGACTTGGGTTGTAGTAGAGTGCGACTTCGAATGTTTTGCTTGGCGCTGGGCGAATCTCGAAATCAAAATCGGTCAATGGCATGGTTTGCAACGACAATATTGCCGAGCTGATCATGGTATCTGACCCATCCACAATCCATTGCCCAAGCTCTCGACCTTGCATCATGCGTTGTGTGAGATCGCTTGGCAAAATCAGCACTGCGCGCACAATACCATCTTGAATCGCTTGTTCAGCCTCTTGCGCGGTGGCATAGGTTTCTTTGATATCCACCACTTGAGTGACTTTGACGGACTGGGTAATGATCCGCCCGGCGGTGCTGCCACTTTGGTCAACAACACCTACCGGAATGTTGCGAATGTCCGTATTGATTGCGAAGCCGAACAGCAAAAGCTGGATAAGCGGGATCATCACCACCATGCCAAATGTGATTCGGTCACGGGAAAGTTGGCGAATCTCTTTGATCATGACGGCTTTCATGCGAGCGATAGGTTTCATCATTGGCGGCCTTTCCCTGTCACGCTGACAAAAACATCTTCTAAGCTTGGGCGAGCGAGGTTCATTTCAGCGTTTTGAAGTTCAGGAAACGTCTGCTTTAACCATTCAATCGGCTGCTCGACATGCTGGTGGATAAGGATGCGTAAACGAATCCCCAACTGCGCCGCAGAGCGAACTTCGTCACGTTGAATCAGCTTTTCTTTAAGTTCACGAAGTTTGTCGGCTTTCACCTCAATGATATTAACGCCCATTTGTTCCATTAACCGTTCGGGTTCACCATCGGCACGAATTTCGCCTGATTCCATGATTGCCAGACGGTGGCAGCGTTCCGCTTCGTCCATGTAATGCGTGGTGACCAAAATCGTCGTACCTTGATCGCACAAGTCGAACAACTGCTCCCAAAAATCGCGTCGATTTTCGGGGTCAACGGCGGATGTCGGCTCATCCAAAAATAGCAGTTCGGGTTTGTGCATGGTCGCCGCGGCGAGTGAAAGGCGCTGCTTTTGTCCACCACTCATGCCGCTTACGCGCTGTTTGCGCAATTGATCCAACCCGTAAGTGGTGAGCTGCTCTTCTATCCGCTCTTTCAGCGACTTGCTGCTTAAACCAAAAATTTGCCCAATAAATTCGAGGTTTTCTTGAACGGATAGGTCATCGTACAACGAGAACTTTTGTGTCATGTAGCCAATTTTGAGCCGCAGTTGTTCGGATTGTTTTGGGATGTCTAATCCAAGCACATCCACACTGCCTTCGCTTGGGCTAAGAAGGCCGGTGAGCACACGAATGGTGGTCGACTTACCGCAACCATTTGGCCCCAAAAATCCGTAAATGCTGCCTTTGGGCACGTTGAGTGTGATGTTATTGATAGCAGTAAAGTCGCCGAACTTTTTGACCACATTTTGAGCTTGAATTGCATACTCGGTCATTGGCTTACTCCACCAAATCTACTTGGGCAGGCACACCTGACGGCAACGTTTTTGCAGACTCAGGTAAATCAACTTCTGCTAGATACATCAACCGTGAACGTTCTTCTTCGGTTAGTGCGAAGTAGGGCGTGAATGAAGGCTCACTAGCCACCCAACGTACGGTGCCTTGTAATGGACTCTCAAGGCCATCGACATTTACCGTCACGGTTTTTCCAGGAATAAACCCGATTCGATAATCGGCAGGAACATACACTCGCGCATACGGCACGCGGTTGGCTTGAATCACGGCAACCACACCGTTTACTGGTACGCGTTCGCCAAGATTGTAAGGCAAATTATCGAGCGTACCGTCACGCGTAGCCGTGATGGTGAGTTCTGCCAGTTTTTGCTCTTGCAACGCCACTTCGGCTTTTGCCGCCATTAAAGCGGCTTTAGCTTGTTCGGTGTCTTCGAGGCGAGAACCTGCGGTGAGCTTACTGAACTCTTCTTTTGCTGAGTCTAATTCGGCTCTCGCCGAGTCCCTTGCCGCAAGAGCGGAATCTTTTTCGGATTGACTGATGAGTTTTTTACGCACTAGTTCTGCTTTGCGTTGATAGTTTTTCTGCGCTTCGGTGAGCTGCGCTTCCGCTCGGGCTACGCGTGCCGATGCAGCAGCAATGTCTTCTGGGCGTTCACCATTGGTCAATTTAAGCAAATACGCTCCCGCTTTGGCTTGCTCGGCAACGGCGTGCGCAAGAACTGCTTGTTGATTCTTGGTATCGAGCTGAACCAACACTTCCCCTTCACTGACCAAGCTGCCTTCTTTGACAGGAAGGGCTCTAATTATCTCATTAGATGTGGCGGTAAACGTTACGCGGTCACGTTCTAAGGTGCCAAGCGCTTGGTGCGTGTTATCTTTCGAACAGGCGCTTAAAAGGGCAATAATCAATGTGCCAAAAATGATTCGCTTCATAGTGCGGTGCTTCCTTTGAAGAAGTAATGCATGAATAGATAACTTGTGAACGGGAGCGTGTTGATTGAGCCTGCCAACCCGTCGCTAACTGCCATCCATAACGATTTCTTTTTAGAGCTTAGCATTTTATCTACAAGCGATTCTTTTTAAATAGAGAGGCTTAGCGTTGGAAGAGGGCTATGAAGGCCTCAATTTAAAGAACCTTGACCAAGCTCCGGTTTTTATCGGCAAATGACATTAAAAAAGCCCAGCGATGAGCGCTGGGCTTGAATAGATAAGATTGACGTGAGTGACTATGCAGTTTTGAATTGGCCGACGATCTCTTGTAGACCTACCGCCAACTCACTTAAATCGCGACATGCAATTGCTGTTTGGCGTGAACCTGTCGCCACTTCGCTAGAGAACTGGTTGATGTGTTCCACGTTACGATGCAGCTCTTCTGTTACCGAGCTTTGCTCGCTGCAAGCACTCGCAATTTGAATGCTCATTTCAGCAATGTTATCTGCGCCTTTTTCGATTTGGTCGATGGTTGCACCGGCTTTTTGTGCTTGCTCAACGCACTCTTGAATCAAATCGCTGCTGTTATTTGTTGCTGAAACGGCACTCTTCGAACAATTTTGCAGTTTAGAGATGATCGTGATGATCTCTTCGGTTGAAGCTTGAGTGCGGCTTGCTAGCGTTCTCACTTCATCCGCTACGACGGCAAAACCACGGCCTTGTTCACCAGCGCGCGCAGCTTCAATGGCAGCGTTAAGCGCAAGCAAGTTGGTTTGTTCTGCGATGTCTTGGATAACGTCAACCACAACGCTAATGTTAGACGCATCTTGTTCCAGTTCTGTCACCATGTTGCCAACCGATTGAATCGCCAATGACGCTTCGTGGATTTGGTTAATACATTCTTGAACGACGCCGCGACCTTCTTTCGCATCGTGAGAAGCACTGTTTGCAGTTTCTGACGCCGCTTCGGTGTTGCTGGCGACTTCATTTACTGTCGCTTGCATCTCGTTCATTGCTGTTGCGATAAGGTTTAGCTGAACTTGTTGTTCATCCATGCCGGTTGAAGTCTGTTCGGAAATCGCGCTCACTTCTTCAATGGCGGTGCCTACTTGAGCTGTGGTTGACGAGATACTGTCGACCAAAGTAAGCAACTTCGCTTGCATATCAACGCAGGCATCTGCCAAGGTGCCAAGCTCATCATGACCAATTTTGTTACGTGGAAGCTGGTAAGTTAGGTCGCCCGACGCGATTTTCGACGCCATGTTTACCACGTAATTTAGTGGTGTGCAGATCTGTTTGGTTAGGAATAGGCCTAGCGTAAAACTCAATGCCAATAGCGCGACGATAGCAATAATGCTGTAGGTGATTGCGCTGCGCACTGCTTCATGAGCGCTAGCAATATCTTCTTGTACGTAGGTTTGGTTTAGTTCCACTAAATCACGAATTGCATCGGATAATTGTGTGAATGTAGAAAATCCGTTTAACAATGTTTCATTTGCGTCATCGATTTTATTGTTCAATAGCAACTTAGCGTATTCATTGTTAAACGCACTGTATTTAACCCAGGCACTTTTTACTTTATTGAAAGCGTCTCGGTCGCGTTGATCCCACAGTCCTTTCTCATATTGGTCTAGATATTTATCAATTTTCTGTTCAGATTTTTCTAATCCGGCTACCCATTCCATGAATTGAGGGTGATTCACATTGGTTAATAAAGAGAATTCATCCTTTCTTAAAATTCCGAGTTCAATTTCGGTATTTTTTACGAGCAATACGCTAGGTACGGTGGTTTCAGAAAATACGGTAAGCTTTCCTTCTATCATCTTGATTTCAGATGTAAAGAAAACGGAGAGAGCGATAACAGATAACGAAATGATCAAAATCAGCGCACTGATTTTATACTTGATACTTAAATTAGAAAGTTTCATAGACTCACTGATAATGGGGGTTTGAAAGGCTCGGAGTCTATTACTGAGATTTGAAATATAGTGTGATTAATGTCTCAAATAAATTTATCGTGAATAAAATTAAGTCGTAATCTAAATGTTCATAATTAAAATAAATCCTTGTTATTTATAGAATTAATTATAATTTATAAATAAATGTAAATTAATAATGTGTTTCAATTTGGTGTTTATAGGAAAATTAACTGTTACATGATTATTATTTATTTTATCCCGATTTTTGTTTCTTATTATAGCGTTTGCTAATGAAACTTAGATCTTGAACATAAAATACATTCTTTGTCTTTAATATAACACTTGAAGGTAACCGTAAGTCGAGGCTTTCATGCTCAAGGCTGACATACTGTTTAAAACGCCAAACCACTTTAACTGCAAACGGCGATGTCGTTGCGGTTTTAAATGAGCAATTGCTTCACATTTTAAGTGGCTGATTCGTAAAATGGATTGCGGTCTGCCATGACAATAGGCAAGGTGTTGAATAATACGAATCACTCATATAAGGTCATCCATGACAACAACTGGTCACGTGCATTTTTATATTGGCACTTACACCAACCCACCGAGTACGAGCACGGGCATTGCGCGTGTATCGCTGAACACTGAAACGGGTGAACTGACTCGGCTTGACGATGTTGCTGTTCAACGTAATCCGTCCTATCTCACGATCACCGAACACGGGCTGTATACGTTTAGCGAAATGGATAGAAATGCAGGTGCAGAGCTCGCGTTTTTTCGCGGTAGTGAATCCGTCTCTTTGCCGATTAATGGCGATTATCCGTGTCATTTGGATATCAAAGAACCGTTGTTGGCGGTTGCTAATTATGGCTCTGGAAATGTTAGCGTATTTCAATTGGATCGCGATGGTAAACCGCTTGGTTTGTTGACGGATTTATACGTTGATGGATGCGGGCCGAATTTAGAGCGCCAAACTTCTCCTCACGCTCATCAAGTCACGTTTTTAAAGCACAGTGATCAATTGGTTGTCGTAGACTTAGGCAGCGATAGCGTCCTTATTTATGATTACGAGGCTCAACAGTCGGATTTTTCACTGTCGCAAGTGATTCATTTACCCGCAGGTTCGGGACCGCGCCATGTGGTGTTTAACCAACAAGAGTCGACAGCGTATGTGGCTTGCGAACTGTCAGAAACCTTGATTGTTCTGGTTAAGCACCAAGATAAATGGCTTATCTCGAATCAAACAGAATTATTAGAAGGGGAAGAGAATCAGCAAGCGGCGGCGGCGATTCGTCTTTCGTTAGATGAAACGTTTTTGTATGTCTCTTGCCGAGCTCAGAACAAAATCAGTGTGTTTGATGTGTCTGGTGATACGCCCAAAAGGCGAGCAGCCATTCACTGTGAAGGGGCTTTTCCACGAGATTTTGTGTTGTCTCATGATCAAAAGTGGTTGCTGGTTGCCAATCAACATTCCAACAATGTGGTGAGCTTTCGTCGCAATCCTCAAACAGGGGAAATTACTGCAACGGGTTATGACTGTGAGATAGGCTCTCCAGTGTGTATTGTCGAACACCTTTGTAACGATTAACGCAGAAGCAGCAGGAAATAGAAAAGCCTAGCGGGCGGCTAGGCTCTCAAGGATAAAAACAGTTAACGCCAATCTTCGAGGCACACTTAGACGTAAATTTTGCCTTTCATATACAACACACCATCACCAGATACATTGACGCAATCCTCTTTGACTTCGCAGTACAGAACGCCACCACGCGCTGATGCTTGATACGCCACTAAAGATGCTTTGCCGAGCTCTTGCGCCCAATATGGTGCTAAGCCTGCGTGGATTGATCCTGTGACAGGGTCTTCATCTCCGCCGTTCGCTGGCCAAAAGTAGCGAGATACAAAGTCGTATTGACTGCCTTTTGATGTGACGACGACATCGTAAGGGGCGAGTTGTTTCAGTTGGTCGGATCGATATTGAACATCGAAAACGGTTTGCTCATCTTCCACGATGACGAAGTAAGCTTGCGGGCTAAGCAGTACGTGTGTTACTTCGCAGTTTAATCCCTCAATTAATTGCGTAGGAACGGCGTTGACGGGGTGTGGTGCTCTTGTCGGAAATGTCATTTCAATCTTGCCAAGTGCGTTCTTAATTACGGTTAAGGTGCCCACTTTTAATGTGTGAAACTCAATACTTCCTGTAACGCCGAGTTGGTCGAACAACACCATGGAAGCGGCGAGCGTTGCGTGTCCACAAAAGTCGATTTCTGTGAGTGGCGAAAACCAGCGTACTTCATATTGATTAGTACCAATCGCTTTAACAAACGCGGTTTCAGAGAGGTTGTTTTCCGCTGCAATGTTTTGCATTCGCTCTGGTTCTAACCATTCTTGCAAGGGTACAACTGCGGCTGAGTTGCCTTTAAATTGCGTGTCTGTAAATGCGTCAACGACGAAGATATCCAGTTCCATTTTGTCTTCCTTGTTCTATGAGCGGTTAGTTAGCATAAACCAGATGCAACTCAGAAAATAAGAAATTTATGTTAGAATCTTAAAGTTTCAAAATAGACTATGATTTTATGTTTTATGATACTTATTGGTGTGCCCTGGCTTGGGTTGATGAATAGACTTGAATTGAACTCATTGAAAGGAAGAAACACATGAAAGCGATTCACAAGTCTGTTTTGGCCCTTAGCGTTTTGGTTATCGGCTCTGCCCATGCTTTTGAACTAACGAGCAAAGATATTCAAGAAGGTCATCCAATGGCGAAGACATTTGAATATTCAGGTTGGGGATGTGATGGTGCGAACCAGTCTCCACAACTGATGTGGAAAGACGTTCCAAAGGGTACAAAAAGTTTTGCGATTACCGCGTACGATCCTGATGCACCAACAGGCAGTGGTTTTTGGCATTGGATAGCGTTTGATATTCCAGCCTCAGTTAACGAGCTGCCTCGTGGCGTTGATATCAGTAAGCTCGGCGGTAAGGAGTCTCGTATCGATTACGGTACTACTGGTTTTGGCGGCGCATGTCCGCCAGAAAAAGATGGTATGCACCGCTACCAGTTTACCGTTTGGGCGCTGCCGAGTGATAAGTTGAACTTGGATGAGAACACGCCAGCGGCGGTTGTAGGATTTACGTTGAATAGTGTTGCATTGGACAACGCGAAGTTAACCGCGACTTACACACGATAATTGAATACGAAAGGGGAGAAGATGGGGCATCAATATCAAGTGACGCTGTTTCGTGCGGAGCAGCAGCAAAAGCTACGTAACGTCAGGATTCACTCCCCGAGTATTATCCAGATCATTAAAGGGAGTAAGCGTCTGTTTTGGAAAAACGAAGCGTTTGATATTCTTCATCCTAACATCATGCTTTGTGAAGCAAACGCTTCGCTGAATTTTGAAAACCTTCCTCAACAAGGGCGTTTTCTTTCACGAATGTTCAGTTTTCACTGCGTACCTAGCGATGAAATGTTAGAGCTGAGTATGAGTAATGCATTGGGAAATTACGTCCCAGCGGTGGAGACAGACAAAGCACTGCAAGCGACATTAAATGCCTTGTTTTCTTTTGAACGGGAAAGTTTAAGTGAAGCGACGCAACGTTATTGGATGATGGGGTTGTATCAGCAGTTAGCAGAGCGAGGACTATTGCATCGGCTTTTCTCGAGTTCCAATACCTCGTTCAGTCAGAAACTCAGCCGCTATCTGTCACGCTCTCCGGGCGATGACCACCCTTTGGAATTTGTTGCTGAGCGCTTTGCTATGAGCCGAGCAACGTTGATACGCAAACTCAAGCAAGAGGGCACTCAGTATCGCGAAGTGCTGGCAGAAGTGCGCTTAAATCACGCACTCTACCTGATGCAAAATGGTTCATACAACGTTGCGTTACTCGCGCAGTTGTGTGGCTATCAATCGGAAGGCCGTTTTAGCCAACGATTTAAAGGGAAGTTTGGTTTAACGCCCAGTGAGTACATAAAAACTGTCGTCAGTTAGTACTTAATATTGCTGTTTGGCTCGATCTTTATGTTTCCAATTTTAGCTCTGGTATTTGGTTTTCATCCTCAGTGCGACGTTAACCAAAGCAATCAGAACAGGAACCTCGATTAGCGGACCAATCACGCCAGCGAATGCTTGATCGGAGTTCAGGCCAAATACAGCAATGGAAACCGCGATCGCCAGCTCGAAGTTGTTGCCCGTCGCCGTAAAAGCGATGGAGGCATTTTTATCGTAGGGGATGCCCATTCTCTTCCCGATAAAGATGCTGGTAAAAAACATCAATACGAAGTAGATCGCTAGTGGGACTGCCACGCGGAACACATCCATTGGTAGCTGTAAAATCATCTCTCCTTTGAGGCTGAACATCAGCACGATGGTGGCGAGCAAAGCGATCAAAGTAATGGGTGAAATTCGAGGAATAAACACATCGTTGTACCACTTCTCACCCTTTGCAGCGACTAACCATTTACGACTGAGAAAACCAGCGAGGAACGGAATGCCTAAGTAAATCAATACGCTTTCCGCAATGTCTCCCATGGAAATATCAACCACAAAACCTTCATAGCCAAAGAACGGTGGAAGTACGGTGATGAATAGCCAAGCCATAACGCTGTAAGTCAGAATTTGAAATGCGCTATTTAATGCCACCAAGGCCGCGCCATATTCTTTGTTGCCGCCGCCAATATCATTCCACACTAAAACCATAGCGATGCAGCGTGCAAGGCCAATCAAAATAATACCGACCATGTAACCTGGATGATCACCAAGAAAGGTTAAAGCAAGAACGAACATCAGGATTGGGCCGATGACCCAGTTCATAACCAGAGACAGCGTGATGGCTTTTTTATCTCTCGTTACCGTTCCTAATAGACCGTAGTTCACCTTGGCGAGTGGTGGGTACATCATCAAAATCAAACCAATGGCGAGTGGTACGTTCGTACTACCAACGGACATTGCTTCGTTCCATTCTGCTACTTGCGGGTAGGCTGCGCCTATCCCCACGCCGATGGCCATTGCGACAAAGATCCAAACCGTTAAGTAGCGGTCAAGAAAGCTCATTTTTTCGCTGGCACTATTTAAAACTTCAGTCGTCATAGTGATCTCTATTCGTTTATCGTCGAAAGGCGATATATAAGGTTATAGTTTATCTTTGCGCGCATGGAAAGCGCGCAATGTGTCTTAGCTAAATAAACCGGAAAATTGAGCGTTAAACGCGTTCAGTTTTTCACGTTGAATGCGGTAACAAACCTTTGGCGGGTTAGGTTCTGCACTGATAAATCCGGCCTGTTTTAGAATACGTAAGTGTTCTGATACGGTCGATTGCGCTAAACCTAACTCAGAGACTAAATCGCTATTTAAGCAGCCGCCCATAGTGTCTAAAGTGTGAAGAATATGCAGAATGCGTAAGCGAGCAGGATGAGACAGCGCTTTCGCTTGAGCGGCGAGTGCTTGCTCTTTATCGAGTTGTTTTTGCGTGGCTTCAAAAGCAATTTGGCACGTTTCGCTGCATTTGTTGCTCATGAGCAAACCTTTATAGTTAATCGTCGAATTGCGATTAAGTGTACGTGTGCTTTTTCTAAGGCGCAACTGTTGGCAGTAAAAAAGCAGAACTTAAAGATACGACGAATTGGGGGTGTGGTATCAGGAGCTAAGTTCTGCTTGGGGGTTAGGTCATGAGCAATTCTCTATATTTCCTGCTCGCTAAATTAGTATGGTGAAAAAAGGGGAGGCGAAAAAGAGAGTAGATTTCTTCGCTTTATTCCTGATAAAACCGAATTGGTGGGGTTTTCCTACAATATAGGCACGAAATGTTAGTAAAAGGGGAACAAAGTGTTTGGAAGTTTTCTTATTTTATTGCCGCCAAGTTCAGTAAAATACGCCTATTGAATGGCCTCCTAGAGTTAAGGTGCGTGCGGTGTCTGATCTCAACTTATTTCGTTATTACCAACGCTTGCTCTCTTTTGGTGTTGGTAATGAAGCAAAAACCACGCTGCAAGAAATCGCCGATTTGTTGTTTACTTCGCCTCGTCATGCGCGCAGTTTGCTGGCGCAGATGCAAGAGATAGCGTGGTTAAGTTGGCGACCAAAAGCGGGACGGAACCAGCGTTCAACATTGTTGTTAAACGTTGAACTCAGCGCGCTAAAAGAAAGCCTTGCACTAGAGCGAATCAAGCTTGGTAAGTACGAGAAAGCGCTGTCGATTCTGGATGAAGATGAAGCTGCATTTGGGCGACTCCTCAAAACAACGTCGGGCGCATCGGTGAAAGAGGGGCGGCTCAATATTCAGCTGACCTACAAACGCATGTTCGAGCGTGTGGTTCCGCATCAACTGCAGCGAAGTAGTGAACGTTTTTTGCTTCGCCAAATTTATTGTTGTTTGGTTTCGAGCGATTACAACGGGCAGGTGCAGCCAGAGCTGGCTCATCATTGGCGTTATGATGACAGCTTGTACGAATGGACATTTTATCTTCGTCCGGGTCTGACTTTTCATAATGGCAACCCAATCGATGCCGACACGGTGGTGAGTTTGTTCGCCAAATTAAGCTCTTTGGAATACTACGAAAAAGAGCTGGCGCATGTTGCCAACATTACGGCACTTAATCCATTGAAGGTTGTTTTTAAGCTTAACCGACCTGACTTGGGTTTTGCTGGACTTATTTCTGGCGTGAAATATGGCATTCAGCCCGTGAGTCAGGTGAACGTTGCTAACAACAAGTTGGTGGTGGGGAGTGGTCCATTTTCCGTCGTTGAGCACAGTGAAAACCGTTTGAAACTGCAAGCGTTTGATGGCTATTACGCGTGTCGAGTATTAACGGATTTTGTGACGATATGGATCGTCAACGATGAACAGATGGAAAATCCATCGCTTGCCGCAAACACAGTGCAACCAGAACCTGATTCTGCTGATGACATGTGCAGCCACTATATGTCGACGCCAAACAGTGAAGTATCACCAGCGAGTAAACGCAGTCGAACGGAAGACGGTTGTTTGTTCGCACTGTTTAACCATCATGCAAAGCACGCTTTGTCTCAGGCCCAGCGCCGATACATCAGTGAATTGATTCAACCTGAACTGCTAGCTGACGTGATGCGTAATGAAAACATTATATTTGGGAGCATACCTGCTTATAATTTATTGCCTAACTGGAAGCCAGTGTTGCGCCCCTTTGGAGATGCGGTCAAGTTGCCAAAGCTGATCACCATCGCAGGGTACAATTACACGGCGCTACGCCGGTGCGCACGAGCGATTTCTTCGCGTTTAGAGCGTGCGGGCAGCCGAGTGGAGATCGTTATGTACTCCTACCGTGAACTGAGCGAGAAAGCCAAAAACGGCACGCTTGATGAGACTCTGGTTGTCACCAATATTAACTTGGACGATAACCGTCATGCGTCTGCGTTTAGCAACTTCTTTAGCAATACTGTGCTTTACCACACCTTAGGGGCGCAAAATGCGGCGTGGTTGGATGCTCAAATGGAAAATGTCCGCGCATTCTCACCGCTTGAAGATTACCTGAGCGCGTTAGAGCCGATTGCGTCCACATTGATTAGCGAATATTGGATTGCACCGATGTTTCACCATACTCAGACGCTACGTTTTCAAGGGGTCTTGGAAGATGTCGCACTCACAAACTGGGGATGGCCAGACATACGATCCGTTTGGTCTGCGGACTGATCAAAACCGCCTGAATGGCGGTTTTTTTGTGTCTGCAATTTGGTGAAAGCCAGTGACGTTTTTATTTCTTCTAGCCAACAAATGTGATGTTTATCTACGTTTGAGCGTGAGCTATCAATAAATGGCCCGAAATGAACTTTGAAACTAATCACGATTTATATCAAGTCAATAGGTCTAATGTGATCTGATTTAAACAATGTAACTTTAAGAATATTTTCGAGAAGGTGATTGTATTCAAAATTTGCCTATTGACTTGTTGCTCAAATAAAATTTGTAGATTTTTTACGTGTGGGATTTTTGAGCTCTGTCCATTTAAACAAATTGACAGGCTTTAAAGTGTGACTCGAAGCGCAAAAGTAGCTCGGTTGCGCGGTTGGGACTCTGTTATTGATAATTAACCCATCAGATGACGAACTGTTGATAGGGTTAAATATGTTGTACGAGTTAATCGACCACGAACTAGTAGATGTAATTAATGATCGCGCTTACCAATGGCAAGATGCGGTTAAAAAGACCACTCAATACCTAGAAAATAAAGGTTACGTCTCCCAGCATTATGCTGATGCAATCATCCGTTCAACGGAAGAAAACGGTCCTTACTATGTGTTATGCCCTGGATTGGCTATGCCTCATGCCCGACCTGAAACTGGCGTTTTAAAAACAGGCTTAGGCATCCATATTTTCCCATCACCTGTTGATTTTGGATCGGATCTCGGTCCGGCCAATATTCTTATTACCTTAGCTGCGAAAGACTCTGATACCCACATTGAGGTGATTCAAGCGTTGAGCGAGATGTTTGTGGATGAAGAGAACATTGCAAAACTGGCACAAGCCTCTTCCAAAGAACAAGTGCTAGACATAATAAAAGCATACTAAAAGGAACATAATAAAAGCATACTAAAAGGAACATAACGTGAAAGCAAACATGCGAGCCAATGTGCAAGCCTTCGGAGGTCATTTGACCGCCATGGTGCTGCCAAATATCGGAGCCTTTATCGCTTGGGGCTTTATTACTGCACTCTTTATTCCTACGGGCTGGATGCCAAACGAAGCCTTTGGCGAACTCGTGGGGCCAATGATCACTTACTTGCTGCCACTTTTAATTGGTTACACTGGTGGTCAGATTGTTGGTGAAAAACGCGGCGCGGTAGCGGGGGCTATCGGTACGATGGGCGTGATTGTCGGGGCTGACATACCGATGTTTGTTGGCGCAATGATCATGGGCCCACTGAGTGCTTGGGTTGTGGTGCAAGTGGATAAACGTATTCAACACCGCATCCCTTCTGGTTTTGAGATGGTGGTCAACAACTTCTCGTTGGGTATCGTCGGTATGTTGTTGTGTTTGTTCGCCTACGAGATTGTTGGCCCTTCAGTCACCGCAGCAAACTTGTTTGTGAAATCAGGCATCGAAGCGTTGGTTGCGACGGGTTTCCTGCCTCTGTTAGCGATCATTAACGAGCCTGCGAAAGTGCTGTTCCTAAACAATGCTATCGACCAAGGTATTTATTACCCACTAGGTCTGCAAGCGGCCGCAGAAACGGGCAAGTCCATCTTCTTTATGGTGGCGTCTAACCCAGGCCCTGGTCTTGGTATGCTGCTGGCCTACGCGAAGTTTGGTCAGGGTTTGTCTAAACGCTCTGCGCCAAGCGCTATCATCATTCACTTCTTTGGTGGCATTCATGAGCTGTACTTCCCATATGTACTCATGAAACCAATCATGATTGTGGCAATGATTGCTGGTGCGGCGACAGGCATCGCAACCTTCAACCTATTTGATGCCGGTTTGGTCGCGGGTCCAAGTCCAGGCTCTATCTTCTCTTACCTTGCTCTTACTCCGAAAGGTAGCTTCATCGCGACCATCGCAGGTGTGACAAGTGCAACGATTGTCTCTTTCTTGGTAGCAAGTGCGATTCTGAAGGTGAGCAAATCAGAAGAAAAAGAAAGCGAGTTTGAGAAATCAGTTTCTGACATGAAGGAGATGAAAGCGGAAGGCGCAGTTAAGCCAGTTGCAGCTGCGACGACGCAAGAGCCGAGCAAGCCAATTTCATTTGTCGCATTCGCATGTGATGCGGGTATGGGCTCTAGTGCAATGGGCGCATCGACCTTTAAACGCAAGCTGGTACAAGCTGGGATAGAGATTGAAGTGAAAAACTTTGCCATCGAGAAAGTCCCGAGTGAAGCCGATATCGTCGTGACACACGAGAGCTTAGAAAGCCGCGCAGTCAACGCGACAGGTTTACCAGTCGTAACGATCAAGAACTTCCTCAACGACCCAGCGCTTGACGAGCTGATGGATAAGATTAAGCAACAAACGGTCGCGACTGAGCAACCAGCCTAACAATGCAGTTTGGGGCGGCAGGTATCGCCCCAATTAGGAGAGAAATCATGGTACAAACAACGGCAGCGGTTATCTGTGGTGAGAAAAACGTTCAATTAAGAACCTTTGATTTACCAAACATTTCAGCCGACGAACTTCTGGTTAAAAACATTTCAAACAGCATTTGTCTATCCACTTACAAAGCAGCATTGTTAGGTAGCAAACACAAACGCGTACCTGAGAACATTGATGAAGTGCCTGTGATGACGGGTCATGAATATGCAGGTGTGATTGTTGAAGTTGGTGAGAACCTAAAAGATCAATACAAAGCAGGCGATTACTTTGTACTGCAACCAGCAATGGGTTTGCCTACTGGTTACTCAGCGGGTTACAGCTACGAAACCTTTGGCGGCAACGCAACGTATTCCATCATTCCTAAAATCGCTATCGACTTAGGTTGCGTTTTGCCTTACCACGGTGACTACTTTGCAGATGCGTCTTTGGCTGAGCCAATGTCTTGCATTATCGGTGCGTACCATGCGAGCTACCACACCACGCAATACGTGTACGAGCATGATATGGGCATCAAAGAGGGCGGAGCGTTGGCGCTGCTCGCTTGTGCTGGCCCAATGGGGATTGGTGCGATTGACTACGCGATTAACGGCCCGGTGAAGCCAAAACTGATCGTGGTGACGGACATCGACGCCGCGCGTTTAGACCGAGCTGAAAGTCTCATTCCCGTTGCAAAAGCCAAAGAGCAGGGCGTAGAACTGCACTACGTGAATACCGCTCAAATCGACGACCCGGTCGCGTATCTCAAAGCACTCAACGGTGGCAATGGTTATGACGATGTAATGGTCTACGCGGCGGTTGCTCAAGTGCTAGAACAAGCCGATGAGCTACTTGGCAATGATGGCTGCCTCAACTTCTTTGCTGGCCCAACGGATAAGAACTTCAAAGTGCCGTTTAACTTCTACAACGTGCATTACGAATCAACCCATATTGTAGGGACGTCTGGTGGTTCAAAGGGTGACATGGTGGAATCTATTGAGCTTTCCTCACAAGGCAAGATCAACCCATCTTTCATGATAACCCATGTTGGTGGCTTACAAGCTGCACCCCATACGATTTTGAATCAGTTGGATATTCCGGGCGGTAAGAAGTTGATTTACCCGCATATTGACCTGCCATTGACCGCGATTGATGATTTCTTATCGTTGGTAGACCAAGACCCGTTCTTCGCCGAATTAGACGCAATTTTGAACGCTAATAACTATGTGTGGAACGCACATGCAGAAAAAGCGTTACTTGAGTTTTATGACGTGAGCTTAACGGTTTAGTTGCAACGAATTTGTGTGGTAGCCTTTGCGCTGCCACATAATGGAGAGGTCATAATACGTTGTCACGTGAAGACGAATTACTGGAGAAACTGGACGAGTGCGAAAATGCCACTGCGTTTCTTCAGGTTTCTAACAAAATAATTAACCTCAAGTTAAAAGCATTACTTCCGAGCGTGTTCGTCCAAGACGATCTAGTGAAGGAGTATGCTGTGGATCCTCTATTGAAAGAAGATGGTCCGTTGGTGACGACCGATGTGGTATCGAAGCTGATGTTTGCGATGGGCAAAATCTCTTTAGAAACTTACGCCGATATCGGGTTGTACGATCAGGTGTTGGAGTATGTGGTTAGCCAACCGGAGAAAGTCGAATTCGCGGATGACGTGATTTATGACTTCATCAAAAACCAAGCGGTACTCTCTTCTCAGCAAGACAGCTTTTATCTTGAGTCGATCAATCAGCTTAAGTTCTCTTCGTTTGAGTCCTTTTCGCAAATGAGATACGAATCTCTCATCAAAACAGTGTTGAAGCTGTCGTGTGAAATGTTGATAGAAAGAATCGAAGGGGAGATCAATCAATAAGGGTTCACCATGAAAGTGAATTTAAACGTCAGTGGTTTTGAAACCGAAGCTACCTTTCCTGATGCCGACGTAAAGCGAATCCATCAACCTCTTATCGAAAAATTTACCCGTCTTTATCATGAGAAGCAGGAACGCATTGTGGTGTTCTTGTGTGCTCCTCCGGGCAGCGGTAAGTCAACCCTTGCTGCGTTCTGGGAATATCTCTCTGAACATGATGAAAGCCAAGAGCCTTTACAAGTGCTGCCGTTTGATGGTTTCCACTATCCAAATGAGATCCTCGACAACAATACGATTGAACGAGATGGCGAGCTCGTGCCTCTGCGCAGTATTAAGGGGGCCTATCAAACATTTAATCTGACGGAGCTTATCGACAAGCTCAAACAGCTCAAAATGAAAGATACAAAATGGCCATACTACGACCGCAATTTGCATGATCCAGTCGACGACGCCATTTTGGTAAATCGGAATGTGGTTGTCGTTGAGGGGAATTGGTTACTGCTTAATGAACCAGTGTGGAATGAACTGCATCGTTTGGCAGATTTTACCGTCTTCGTCGATACACAGCCTGAGTTTCTGCAAGAACGCTTAGTAAACCGTAAGATTCGTGGTGGTACAGATCCAGAAGCTGCATTAGCGTTTTATTTGAACTCAGATGCCGTAAATGTAGATAAGGTTTTAAATCACTCAATTCCAGCGGATCTCACGCTGTTTCTCAATCAAAACGGTTCGTTCGAAATTCGATAATTCGTCCACAACTTAGGAGGTCACCATGGATATCGTCGTTGATAGCCACACCCATACTATTGCCAGTGGACATGCCTACAGCACCATTTTAGAGAACGCATTGTCTGCCAAGAATAAGGGGCTAAAACTTCTTTGTATCACCGATCATGCTCCCGAGATGCCAGGAGCCCCTCACTACTGGCATTTCAACAATCAAAGAATTTTGCCCCGTTTTTTACACGATGTAGGTATTCTCCGCGGTGTAGAAGCCAACACGCTGAATGTGAAAGGGGAGATAGACTTACCACCTTCCTCTGACCAACATCTTGACTGGGTGATTGCGAGTTTCCATGAACCCGTATTCAAGCCCGCGACCGAAGCTGAGCATACTGCCGCTCTGATAAGTGCTATTAAAAGCGGCAGGGTGGATGTTCTCGGTCACTTAGGTAACCCAAATTACCCATTCGATATGGAACAGGTGCTGCGCTGCGCGAAAGATCACAATGTTGCGGTTGAAGTTAACAATACATCTTTGACAGGCAAAAGCCGTAAGGGTAGTGATTCCCGTTGTGATCGCATTGTCGAGCTGGGCAAAGAGATTGGCGTTTACTTCAGTACCGGATCTGATGCGCACTTCTGTGAAGAGATCTCTAAGTTAGATTTGGCGATTGCTTTGCTGGAAAAACACGGTGTGGAAGAAGAGAAGATACTCACTACGTCGACGAGCCGATTCTTGAACTTCTTATTGCTGAGAGGTAAAGCGAGGATTTCAGAGTTTAAGGATTTTTACTAAGTAAAATCCCAAACACATTAAATGAAGTATTTTCTTATACAGCCCTAAAACCCGCCAAGCTGCGGGTTTTATTCGTTTTGGGGAGGCGTAGAACAAACAACGCGACTGTGATTTAAAGCGTGAAAAGAAGAATCAATGAAAAAGGGAACGAAGGCCATAATTCGAGAATATTATAGGACGAGCGGGAATTTTATGGCTCTTAATCAGTCATAAGGTTATGAGCCGCTTTTTGTGTTCCGCTGTTCAATAACGAGCGATAACAGGCGAACAAGTAGGGACTGAGCTTCAGGAGACAGTAAGCGTGCTACGGCCATTAGATCACCTGCTGTTACGTGTTGAACGTCTCTTATATCCAATGCGATGTCGAGATCGGTCAAATGCAGAGAGCGCAGTATGGAGCGATATTGGGAAAGTTTCAGGTCGGATTCTCCACGCTCTATCCGTTGATACGTTTTCACGCTCATCCCTGCGATGTTTGCCATTTGTTCACGGGAGAGGCCACTCGCTTTTCTTCTCGCAATTAGTGCTTCAATAATAGGGTCGACCTGCATGTGCTCTCCTGAAAGGACAGTTTTGACCTAAATAAAGCAAGAAGTGGACCAGTTTAACCATCTCATATTTACCTGTTTTGCAATCAGTATAAGAATAGCTATCTAATAAAAATGTACATATTTTAGTCAGTTATAAACTCAATGGAAAAGTATCAATCATACAAATCAATCGAGACAAAATCTTCAATTCGCAAAATGCAACGCATTTTAGATCAATTATTTAGCGAGCTTAATGAGCAGCATCGTGTCACTAAAGAAAATGTTGTCGCTCTGACTCGACAGTCTCAACAGAGGTTGATGAACTACAAAGAGCTTTATCTTCATAAAGAATCGATAGGTGAGGTAGAGTTGCAGATTGCGTATGAAAATATGAGTGTGACTGAGAAGCAGGTCGCGGATATGGGCGTTTCAGCATTAACTTATATCATCGGAGCGTTAGATAAAGCGTATTAATAGAATGGGCAAGCTAGCTTAGATTTAGACAGTTTGGATAACACCTAAAAGAAAGGATGCAAATGCTGGGGAACCACACCCAGCATTCGGACACTCATTTACCTATAGTTTCGAACCGTAAATCAGTGTTTAGAGGTATGTGAACCGAACAGTGTCGGTACGCAGCGAATAATAGCGATATTGTCCGATCTAGGCTACGCCCCTGGAATCTAACACCTTTACTTGAACTGTAAATTAATTTGTACACCCATCCAAAATTGAGCGGTTGAGCACGTTCTTACTCTCATTAGGCGATAAAAGACTGATTAGTGATGAAAATAACAACACATCTTAGGTGAATGAGGAGAGTTGTTAAAATATATCGCTATAAGATTGACCTTTTGCTTTTCAATCGTCCTGCTTATGCCTTACAATCTTTTCGAACCAAATCCATTCACAACGAATGGGGTTGATGAATTAAGATGAACAATTTTGCTTCGAACCCAAAGTTGTGCGCATTTCATCAACGATGACATCGCCCAAAACGACTCTCAAGTGTTCATGTGCAATTGAATTAACCACCTTTTGCTGCATGTTTTCTTAGCCATATAGGGTTCTTGTAACCAAATTTTGGTTGAGTAGAGCGTTTTGTTGGGTGTGCTTTGGATGTAGCACAACTGGCGAGAAATAAACGGATTGAATTTAGAGGTATTAACCGTGAACCTAAAACTTGTCGGCAGCTCCCTGATCGTTGCAGGTACTGCTCTTGGCGCTGGTATGCTTGCTATACCAATGGTGCTTGCTCAATTTGGCCTCCTCTGGGGCACTCTTCTTATGTTGTTCATCTGGGCTGGGACGACTTACGCTGCGCTGCTCCTTCTTGAGGCCAGTTGCAAAGTAGGCGGCGGCGCTAGCATGAATGCAATTGCTCGCGAAACGCTAGGTAAAGGTGGCCAGTTGGTAACCAACAGCTTGCTTTACGCCCTGTTAGTTTGTCTATTGATGGCTTATATCATTGGTGCGGGTGATCTCGTACAAAAAGTAACAGCCTCAATTGGGCTGCCAACATCTACGATCGCAAGCCAAGTCGGTTTTACTCTTTTAGTCGGTATCATTGTTTCGGCAGGCACAGGGGTTGTAGATAAGCTTAATCGCGGTTTGTTCCTAGGCATGATCGTGGCGTTGATCCTGACACTTTTTGCGCTTGCACCAAGCGTCTCGTTTGAGGGACTTGATGAAGTCGTGAGTGACGATAAGATGGCGCTAATTAAGACAAGCTCGGTGCTTTTCACCAGTTTCGGTTTTATGGTCGTGATCCCATCGCTTGTAACTTACAACAAAGAAGCGAGCAAAACTCAACTGCGTAATATGATTATCGTGGGTTCAACTATTCCGCTTGTTTGTTACTTATTATGGTTATTAGCAGTTGTCGGTAACCTACCACCTCATGAGCTTGTTCAATACTCCAACGTAACGGAGTTGATCTCGGTATTAGGTCAGCAATACGAGGGTTTGGAGTTTATCCTATCCATGTTCACTGGGTTAGCACTGTTAACATCGTTCTTAGGTGTGGCAATGGCGCTATACGATCAAAATGCAGACCTACTGAAAGCAAGTAAGCCAGTGATTTTTGTTACTACTTTTGTGCTACCACTACTAGGTGCTGTATATGCGCCAGAACACTTCTTGGCTATTCTTAGCTACGCGGGGATTATTCTTGTGTTTCTCGCGGTCTTTGTCCCATTATCAATGACAATGAAAGTGCGTCGAGTGCCAGTAGAAGATGACAGTATTTATGAAGCTGGTGGCGGCGTAATGGGAATGAGCATGATCTTCCTATTCGGCTGTTTCTTGCTGTTTGCCCAAGCAGTATAAAATCACGCTAGCTTATTTAAAAACTGAGCCGCCCGTTGTATAACGGGCGGCTTTTTTGTGTTTATAACCCAAACACAGAGGACTTAAAAAGTTATCAATATCAGTGATACTTTACCTTTCTCTGATAATCACGATAAGCTTTGACCTTGTAGTAAAACTCCTTGGCGAAAGGCTGACATGTACAGTGATTCACCCTTCTATTATATCGATGTTGATATGAATAAGAGGCTCTGTTGTGTCAAAGCAATTATCTTTTGCCATGGTTGGCGTTATATTGTCTTTAGGTGTGTTCAGTACAGAAGTGATGGCTGACCCGAAACATAGGCATGGTCATCGATATGATCACCATCATGAGCATCACCATCATCATAAACGCAAGCACAAGCACAAGCACAAGCACAAGCATAAACATAAGTATAAACATCGTGACGTTATTTATGTGGAGTCTCGACGACCAAGACGCAGTTACTACTACCACGACCGAATTCCTCGTAATAGTACCTACATAAAGATTGGAGATTTCACCTATTTAAAAGTGGATGATCGTTATTATCGTCGCTCCAATGACCGCTATATCCATGTTGAATTCAATTAGAGTGGGAAAGGCAGCATAGCAAGCGTGATAACAGTTTTGAGCCGAGTGGCGACAACACTAAAAACTAGGCGCTCTAAGTCTAGATACCACTGCGATAGAGGTCTAAAAACAAAAACAGCGAGCATTGGCTCGCTGTTTTTGTTTAGGCGAAGACTAGACTGTAAATCGGTTTAATATTTGATCTTGTTTATGCACATCTTCTTGCTGTGCCTGCATAGCATCGTTAGTTCGATTTGCAGATTCGGCGACTTGAGTCGATAGGTCTTTAATATTCACCGTATTGTTGTTGATCTCCTCCGCAACTAAGCTTTGTTCTTCCGCCGCTGAGGCGATTTGTAAGTTCATATCAGAAATACGCTGAATCGCATCACGAATACGTTGTAGCGCGTTGTTTGCCAAGTCTGCTTTTTCTACGGCTTCTACAGCGCTACCCTTGCTTTGATGCATAGCATTTGCCACAGATGATGCGCCAGATTGCAGCTGCTCAATCATAGTACGAATTTCTGTTGTTGATTCTTGAGTTCGTTGCGCCAGTGTACGAACTTCATCAGCAACGACGGCGAAGCCTCGGCCAGATTCTCCCGCACGTGCAGCCTCAATTGCGGCATTCAACGCGAGTAAGTTCGTTTGGTCCGCAATATCGTTGATGACTTTTAGAATCGTTTCGATGTTGGCGGTTGCAGATTCAAGCACTTGCACTTCTTCGACAGCAAGGTCAATGCTATCGGAAAGCATATTGATCGTTTGTGTCGATTCACCGACCACAGAAGAGCCCTCAACCGTTGCTTGATCAGCTTCTTTGGCTGCACTCGCTGCGCCTTGCGCATTATTGGCAACTTCAGTCGCGGTAACAGACATTTCGTGCATCGCGGTGGCTAATTGTTCTAGCTCTTGTAGCTGAGTTTGAATAGCACCTGCCGAATCTTTTGCACCCTCAGCGGTGATTTGAGTGCCATTCAAAATTTGATCAGAAATACTCTTCGACTCAATAATTTGCTGTTGCAAGTTTTCCATGAACGTATTGAAGTTTGTAGCAAGCTCTGAGAATTCTTGGTCAGTATCAGTTTCAAGGCGCTGTGTAAGATCGCCTTTCCCAGACGCAACACCTTTAATCGCGTTGTTTAAAGTGTCCAGCGGACGCATGAGCGTGCGAATGAGTAGAGTCAGTGCAATAACAGAAGCAATCACGGCAATGATTGAATAAATAATAGCGCTGTTGCGAAGCTCTCCTACGGCAGAGTAGGCGATAGCTTCATCAATAACTGAACCCACGTACCAGTTCTCGCCCGGGATGTGAGTCAAGTTAACCATATAACGATCGCCATCGATCTCAATGTGTTGCGTTGATTGTGTAAGATCGACCTGTGGTAGGTAGCTACCAACTTTTTCACCGTTGTACTTACTTTGAGGGTGGGCAATGGTAGTTCCATCAGCGGTGACCAAAAATAAGTAACCAGCGTCAAACAGATTCACTTGGTTGACGAGGTCAGAAAGGGTAGTTAGTTCGAGGTCATAAAACATACCAGCTAAGAACTGGCCGTTTTCTTTTACTGGTGTACCAACAGAGATGATGACGTTTTTTGAAGACGCATCGACGTATGGGTCTGTTACGACCAAATCGCCTTTGTTTTTAGCTGCGATGAACCAAGGACGTTGACGCGGATCGTAGTCTGGTCCTGCTTCCCAGCCGTCGTCATTTTCAATCACGAAGCCATTGCTTTCATAACCAAAGCCAATCGCAAGAAAGCTGGCTTTTGGTGTTGGTCGCTCAAGAATGTTCTGAACGTAGTTGTGTGAACTTGGATTAAGTTCGATAACTTCAGTAATAGAACGAGCGAGATCCTTTTTAGCATTCATTTCTGATTGCACGGTATTGCCAACACTGGTCAATATCTCGTTCACACTCGAGTCAATGTGCTCCTGCGTTTGGGAGCGGATCGTCATAACTTGTTGCGTCGACAGTAGTGACACGGTAATTAGCAGCAAAAATGACGAGGCTGTGACAACCTTATGTCTAAATTTCATGAGCTTTCCTCTGATTCTCCCGGTTGGCTTCACTATGCTTTCACCTCTTTTTAAACGGGCGAATTCGGCATCAAGAGAAACCTATTGTGTTTGGTTATCTTTTTTATCGACATCTTTGTCAAAAACATGAGTCTATTTGTTGTCTTTTTTAACCAAATTTAAACAAAACGGTAAGTTACGACAAAAACCGTGAGTTTGATCAGATTTGTGCGCTCTGTTAATGAAAGCGTCATAATGAAAAGAATTGCGTAAAGCATAGTGTTTCAGGTTGGCGTTATTGGTGAGATGAGAGCGACTTAACTGTCGTGAAAGGGGGCGTGATTGGAGCTGTTCGTTATAAGTTATGAGCGTTTGCTAATTAAGTGATCTGAATAGAGCTGTAGATAGAGTTTTAGACATAAAAAAGGCCCCGACAATGCGGAGCCTTTGTTGATTGATGCTTTGATTTTAGAAAATCAGATGAGCAACACCAGCAATCACAGGTAATGTGATTAGCGTACGCAGAATGAAAATAACGAACAGTTCTACAATGTTTACTGGAATTTTGCTGCCTAGTAGTAGGGCGCCAACTTCTGACATGTAGATAAGCTGAGTTACTGACATTGCTGCAATAACAAAACGTGTCATTTCATTATCAATTGATGCCGCTAAAATTGCCGGGATAAACATATCCGCAAAGCCAACAACGATAGTCTGTGATGCGGCGACAGCTTCTGGAATTTGCAGTAGCTCTAGGTATGGAATGAATGGCTGACCTAGAATTTCAAATACAGGAGTGTACTCTGCAATCACTAATGCCACGGTACCCAGACCCATAACCACAGGCAGTACACCAAACACCATGTCGATTGCGTTATGTACGCCTTCTTTAAATACAGACTGAACAGATGTTACCTGACCCGCGCGCTTAAGTGCTAGATCCATACCCCATGAGAATGTGGTGTGGCCTTCTGGTACGGCGTCAGCATCTTTATCTGGGTTGCTGCCATCAATGTAGCGATCTTTCTTCAGGCTTAGCGGCGGTAAGCGAGGAATGATAACCGCAGCGACAATACCTGCTAAACAGATTGCGCCGTAGAAAGGTAGGAACAGATGCTCTAACTGTACCTGAGCGATAACCACTAAGCTAAACGTGATTGATACTGCTGAGAACGTTGTCCCGACAACAGCGGCTTCACGCTGAGTATAGAATTTATTTTCGTACTGTTTGCTGGTTAGCAAGATACCAACACTGCCGTCGCCTAACCAAGACGCCATACAGTCAATTGCGCTACGTCCAGGCAGGTTGAATACCGGGCGCATTATTTTACTCAGTAATGCGCCAAACAGCTCAAGAAGACCAAAGTTCAGAAGAAGCGGAAGGAGTAGGCCCGCAAAAATGAACACCGCAAACAAAGTTGGTAGAAGACCGGTAAGAACAAGGCCACCTGTGTTTTCTTCCCAAATCGCTTTTGGACCCACTTGGAAGAATGTCATTAATACGGCTGCACCGCCGATTAAGCGAACAACAAGCCAAAGTGGCGATGGATTGAAAAGACCGTTTAAAAATCCATTACGTAAAATCGCTGCAGGCTTGAAAATTTTGCAAAGAACAGAAGCGACTGCCATGAAAGCGATGATACTGGTGACGATAGCGATCAAGGTATCGCCTAATACTGCCGGGATGACTTTTGCCATAACCGCAACAGGGATAGTTAGGCCGCCATCGTATGAGATCGGAGCCATAAAGAGTAGAAGACCGATTAGGGAAGGGATGAAAAACATCCAAAAGTTGCCCTTAGGAGCTTCAGTAGCATTAGTGGTATTATGCATAGTTGTCTCGTGTTACTACTAGTCAATACTTGCCATTTCCATGACATAAATATTCACTAAACATCCGTATTTAATCACAGTTTTGCGGAGGGTACCCGCAAACTGCATCCATTGCAATACTATTCATTAAATACATCTAGTTATTCAGCCGATTTGTCGGGTAATTGGTCAAATAACGTATAAGTGTATACGAATATGTTGCTTGTGTTAGAAAATTGTAGCACGGAGCGAGGGCAGCGCAGAGAATTATGGGGCGCATTGTGACTGGAATAATAAAACGGTAAACAAATGTGACTTTGATCTAACTAACTTTTTGCCGGGAGCCCTGTTAGCCCTAGCTGTTATAAGGTTTTTTAGCTGCGTTACAACACGATAAAACGTTTATTATGATGTGCAGTGGTGAGAGAGTTGATCTACAACCGATTGAAGCATTCGGCCTCAATCGGTTCGAGATTTTATGCTTTTTGTTGGCGACTAAGCATGTAAAGGTAACTCCAGTAGATCAGAGCCGTAGCGAAAGCCAATATTGCAGGGAAAACGAGCGTATATAATCCATATACCACGAAAAGTGCGGCTCCTGCGACACCGCCAAGCAAGAATCCGAAGAAAATGAATAGGAATAGCTTTGCTTTACGTCGATCAAATTGGCGACCTCTTAAGCTTTCTCCAATCATAATCCCCAGATCGGTGATGATCCCAGTCATATGTGTGGTTCTGACTACTGCGCCGCTGAATGTAGTGATCATTGCGTTTTGTAATCCACATGCTGCTGACGCTAGATATTGGCCGTACAAATCCCCTTGCACCAAAAAGCCCAAACTGAGTAGGAGCAAGCTCCCTTCTATGCACAGTGCAACACCATATCTTCGCCCTAGTTTTAACGCACTGCTCTCAATAAAAAAACCGCTAAAGGCAGCACCGATCAAAAAGCTAAATACGATGAAGAGCAGGTGAATGGAGCTATCCACACCTGTTAGCAAGCTGTTCCCTAGCTGAGTTACGGTTCCTGAAAGATGTGTTATCGCTTGATGTTGAAAGCCGAGAAGACCAACGGCATTGACGCAGCCCGCGAGAAGGGCAAGTAGAAACGCGCCATATTCCACCCAACGAGGAAGTCTGGAAATCACAATAAAACCCCACCAAATGTTAGGAGCCGATTATAACGCTCACACCGCGTTACGAAACCCCTTACAGTAAAACTCGGTTGATCATTCTCAAAAAAATCTCATTTATAGAGCTTTTGCGTTGACCGTGATAACGACATAGAGGGGGATTTCCCCTACCTGATGTGTTCCATTGTACATTCGAAACTCACCCATCCATGTTTCCTCTGCTCATAGATGGAAACCGTTGGTTGGTGGAACTCTTTATCAGTAAAAAGACCGACGGGAATGATCATGATTTCAGGAAATGTAGAGACCAATAAGCGCATTGTCGTGCCGCAAGAAGGGCAAAACTCATACTGAACCTCGCTGCCATCATCCCCCATTCGGGTATAGCAGGTGACTTCACCGTTTAAGGTTACGTGCTCTTTATCAAAGCGAGCCTGTACCCCAAACACACTGCCTGTCCGCTTTTGGCATTCAAAACAATGGCAGACAGACGTACGGATGGGTTCTCCCTTACAACGGAGCTCAACTAAACCGCAAGCGCATTCGCATGTATGAATGGTTGTTGTCATCGTGATTACCTATTCTTCCCAATACACCAATGAATTTGGAACACTGAGAGCAGTGTCAGTGGCCAGTTATGAACTCTGGGCTTGAAAATCATTTGGATACAGTCAGTTTAGTTTAATTTTGAAACACTTGAAGGGATGAAATCATTTGGGTATACAATGCTATACTCGCTTTTTCATTTATGCCTTTAAACAAGGAAGTCTTCATGGCTCACAAAAGAATCCTGCCGATACCACTTATTCTTCTTATTCCGATCGTATTATTGGTCGTGGTTGTGATCGCGGGTGTTTATCGCTTTAGTTTGTCTGATGAAGAGATCATGGCTAAGTTCCCTCAAACGGAAGTAGAAACCAATGTTATTGTGCAAGAGACGCTGGGAATTACTTCACGCAACCCATGGACGATTCAAGTACCAGAGCAGGGAGCGGTCACTTTTCTTGATGAGTGGGATAAAGAAAACGGCTATTTGATAGGCGATTATGATGCAGGTGCGACAAAAGGTCAGGTACTCGTTCCAACTGCGTTTATTAGTCAGCGTGAGATTGAGAGTGTTTCATGGATTGCTGCACCGATGATTGTAACGACACAAGGTAGCGGTTCGTTTAACTATGTTGGCTTGTTTAAGTTTGACCCCGTGCCGAGCCGAGTTGTCCTTTTAGACAGTATTTTTGTCGGTGACCGCGTTAAATTTACCCAAATTACATGGGAAAGTGATGCCATTATCGCGCTTTCATATTTAGCGCATGGTGACGATCAAGCAATGGCAGATACGCCAAATCAATTAAATTCATCCACATTAAAGCGTGTAGGGAATAACTTACATATGCAACAGTGATGAATTTTTTTTTGAGTTCTGTAAAAATTCAGTGTTTTCTGCGCTAGATCTCGAAATTTCATAGTGATTTCTTATACGGGAATGCATAAGCTATGAGCCTTGTTTGAAAGGAGATAGTAATTCCCGTGTCTACAAATGAAATTACAAGACGGTTGCCGAATCTGACAAGTCGTAGAGCGCTGCTGTTATACTCCTTGCCAGTTTTAGTTGCGATTGGTGTTTCTCACTCTCTCAAAGAGTCATCTTTAACCAAAACCATCGCATTGAACCTGCCTGAATCTCAGGTCGTTGAAAAAATTCTTGATGCGACAACTGCCGAAGTTGTCACTCCCCCGAACTTCGAATATCAAATCCAAGCAGGTGACAACCTAAGCACTATTTTTAGCCAGCTCGGTTTCGGTTACAGCTCGTTAATGAAAGTAATGGAAACGGATTTGAACTACCTTGCACTTGATACACTAAAGCCGGGCAACACGCTCCGCTTTTGGCGTGATGATGCGACAGGCGAGTTAGAGAAAATGGAACTGCAATTTTCTATTGCAGATAAAGTGGTCTACCAACTAAATAGTGATGGTAGCTATGACTTTACCGATATCTCGATTCCTGGCGTGTGGCGCCAAGAACCATTGGTTGGTGTTATTCAAGGCAGTTTCTCTTCTTCTGCAAGTCGATTAGGTCTAACGTCGGCAGAAGTGAGTCAAGTTGTGAGCTTACTCAAAGAGCAGCTCAACTTTGGGCGTGATCTTCGTGCAGGTGATCGATTTGAAGTCGTTCGTCGCTCGCAAAGCATCAATGGTATACCAACGGGCAAGAACGAAATTGAGGCGATTAAGATTTACAATCGCGGACGTGAAATCACAGCTTACCTTCATACCGATGGTCAATTCTACAATGCCAAAGGCGAGAGCTTGCAGCGCGCATTCCAGCGTTATCCTGTAAGTAGCCGTTGGCGTATCAGTTCTGGCTTCAATCCTAATCGCTTACATCCAGTAACGGGGCGTGTCGCGCCACACAACGGTACTGACTTTGCCGTACCAACCGGTACTCCAGTCGTTTCTACTGGTGACGGTACAGTGATCATGACTCGTAAACACCCTTATGCGGGTAACTACGTGGTTGTTGAGCATGGCAGCAAATACAAAACCCGTTACTTACACCTAAGTAAGATTCTGGTGAAGAAAGGGCAAAAGGTTTCTCGAGGCCAGCGTATCGGTCTTTCCGGTAAAACAGGTCGAGTGACAGGGCCACACCTTCACTATGAATTGATTGAATACGGCCGTCCAGTTAACGCCATGCGAGCAAACATCCCAATGGCGAGCTCTGTTCCTAAGAAAGAGATGGCAACCTTTGTCGCGAACAGAGATGAAATGGATAAGCTATTACGCGATAAAGAGAAAGCAGTGCTGTAACAAAGTACTTCGCTCAAAAAATAAAAAGAGACTAAGTATAGCTTGGTCTCTTTTACTTTGTGCATTAACTAGATTTACATTCCATGACCGTCGCTTGTTTAGAGCTCTTAGGCGCTCCGCACTTCACGTTCATTTATCAGGTGTACGATTTCATCAACACTGTGTGGGCGAGAGTAGAAATAGCCTTGAATGTAGTGGCAGCCCATTTCAATTAATTTTTGTAATGCTCTATCGTCTTCTACGCCTTCGGCAATCAAATCCACATCAAGCAGTTCTGCTAATTGTGCTATCAAAAACACCACTTGTTCAGAGGTTGTATTTGAGAGCATGTTTTGAACGAAGGTTGCATCGATTTTAATGCTATCAATCGGATAATTGTGTATATAGTTCAAGCTTGAGTATCCCGTACCAAAATCATCCAACGCGACCTTAAAACCTAAGTACCGCAATGAGTTAAGTACCATCTGTTCACGGCCACTTTGCGAGAGTAAAACGGTCTCGGTGAGCTCTATAACAAAGTCTTTTGCTTCATGCTGATACTTTTCAACCATGTTAGTTAGGTGGTTAATATAGCGGTTAGAGTCGACCAGCTCATACGCAGAGCAATTGATAGAGAGTTTAACTTTGTATCCTAAGTTGGCCTCTAGCTCTTGTTTTGCGATACATGCGAGCTCAATAATACGTTCACCCAACTCGATAATCAGGCCTGATTGTTCGGCAGCTTCAATGAATTCCGCTGGAGAGATGTTCCCGTAAACATTGCTGTTCCAGCGGGCTAGGATTTCAAAGTAATTCCAGCGATCGCTTGTGATATCTACGATTGGCTGAACAACGACATACAACTCTTCGCTATCATGTATGTCAGCGCTAAGTTGAATGCGCATAGCTTCAATAAGCTGAGTTCTACGGTGATAAAGGGCGCTAAGATGTGTGTCGTAATGCTGAATTCGTGTATCGCGATGTTTTTTACAGTCTTTGAGAGCGAGGCTAGCATTCAAAATTAGCTCATCACTGTTCAACATATGTACTGGTGCGCGCGCGATACCAATACTAACAGTGAAAGAAATTCGGTTAGATTTGTCGCTGTAGCCGCTTTCAATTTTGTCGAGTACTTCCTGACACACGGCGACAGGATCTTCGTCGTAAGTAATGAAGGCGAATTCATCTCCTGCTACACGAAAAGCGTTGTTTGGCGATGACAAGCTTTGTTGAATGGCGTTCGCCGTAAACTTAATGATTTGGTCGCCGATGTAGTTTCCGTTGATATCATTGATCGATTTAAAGTTATCGATGTCTAGGTAAGCCAAACTGAATGGACGAGTGGCCTGTTGCGTCAATGTCTCCAAGGTGTCAGCTAAGCAGCTACGGTTGAGCAGTCCAGTTAGGTTATCATGCGATACTTCATAGCTAAGCTGATTAAGAAGCTTATCTGAACGTTCACTGACCCACTTTTCACGTAAGCTGTGAATAATGACATTGGCATAAAAGCGGTGGAAGTCGAGGATATCTTGCGCTTCCTTAGCGTGGATGCTTCGGGTAAAGGTGGACAATAAAATTCCCAGAACCTCGCCATTTTGTGTCTTTAATGGCAGACCAATGTAAGCTTGAATACCATCCTCTTGAAACATCTGATCTTCAGGAAAGCGTTTGTAAACTTGGTCCTGATAGAAAATATGTTCGCCAATGTCTTTTGCCACTTTTTCACAGGGGGTGCCTGAAAGATGGTAGCTTAGATTGTCTGTAATTTTTCCATTGCTAGCGAAGGAGATGGTATGAGCCGAATGCTGAAGATGCGCAACTTCTACAACGCAAGTGCAATGGCTCTGCAATTGTTGATGAATATCTAACGTGACTCGGTTTAGCTGAGCCGTGCCGTTTAGCTTCAATATTTCATCAATTTTGTGGAAACTGACTTGTACCTGACCCATTGAGCATTTCACCTAGCGTTGTGATTACCATATCGTGTGAGACACGAAGAATTATTATTTGATATGCATCAAATAAACTATCGGTTACTAAGGCGAATTTTTCAAATTTTGTGAACGAACAAATCATTATTTTCATGTTTTTATGCTTGAACCTCATCGATATATAGCGCTAGAAATTCAAGCTAAGCACGCTTCTCCTCTTCTAATCGCGATTTGAGATAATCGAGGAACAGCTTAGTTCGGGTATGCTGATAATCCAGCTTTGGATAGTAGGCATATACAGTGGCTTTATCCGCTGTGATATCGGGCAGGATAGGGACTAACGCGCCGGATTTGAGATCATCTTTGATCATGACGTTATTCGTCATCAGAATACCCATGCCTCTTTTGGCACCATGAAACAGCGCTTCTGGGTTAGTCGTGGCAAAGTTACCGGACAAGCTGATACGTTTACCTCGATTGGTTTTGATTTCTCGTGAGGGCTTTTCACCCCAAATCAGGACATTATGCTCTGTCAGATCCTCAACGCATTGTGGGGTGCCGTATTTTTTTAGGTAACTAGGCGCAGCGTAAAACTGGGCTTTATGTTCGAAAAGCGCAGTGGCTTTGAAACTCAGAGAGTTCAGTTGCTCTAATTCCCGGCTAATAAACAGGTCTAAGCTTAGCTCTGGCAATTGGCCTGGCAGCGTTGTCGTTAATTGAAGTGTGATGTCTGGATATTTCTCAAGAAAATCATCTAGGTAATGCACCAAAAACTTAGAACCAACCGCCAGTGTCGCGCCAATTTTCAATAACCCCGCTGGTGATTGATTGACTGAGCGAGTTTCATCTAATACCGATTGCCATGAATCCAACTGATTTTTTGCTCGTTGATAAAACAGCGCACCAGCTTCAGTTTGGCTAATAGAGCGGGTCGTGCGTTTAAGTAGTTGAACGCCAATTTTATCTTCTAGCCATTGAACTCGTTTACTGATAGCTGAGCTGGTGGTATTGAGTTTCCGCGCTGCTGCATTAAAGCTACCTTCTTCGACCACACGAATATAACTCTTCACGCTTTGAATCCAGTCCATTGTGTCTCCTTGGGAATTAATTCCTTTCCAACTTAGCTGATTATCATCTTTGAGTATCAAATATACACTGTTTGCCATCAATCTGTCACAAAGTAGGAGGAACGTTTGCGTAAAACACCATTGTTATTAGCTATGATGATCATTGCCACAGGCCAAGTTGGCGTTAGTATTTATCTTCCTTCTTTGCCATTGATTGGTCATGACTTGAATTTGCCGCAACATTCGATTCAGAACCTCGTCACACTATTTCTCGTTGGCTTCGGTATCTCTCAGCTGTTTTATGGCCCATTGTCTGATGCGATTGGTCGTCGACCAGTATTTATTCTGGGCCAAAGTGTGTACCTAGTTGGTACGGTTATTTGTATCGCGTTTTCGGACAACATTATTGCTCTTGAAGCGGGGCGGTTACTTCAAGGTTTGGGAGCGGGCAGTGCCTCGGTGCTTGGTCGCTCCGTATTGCGTGACAGTTATGACGGTATGCAATTAACCAAAGCGCTATCTTATATTTCAGTCACGGCATCTGTGATGCCAATTATTGCTCCGCTGTTTGGTGGTTGGATTGCTTTTCACCTGAGCTGGCATGCTGTCTTTGTGTTTGTGCTGATTTACTTAATGGCAATTTTTACGCTTGGTCTATTGGTGCTGCCAGAAACACTGCCTTACCCGAAGCGAAAATTTAAAGTAGGCCAGGTGAGTGCAAATTATTTGCGCCTGTTAACGAATACTCAAGTGATTGGTAGTGCGAGCTACAACTGGCTTAGTTATTTGTCGGCTTTGGTAACGCTTTCCTTGTATCCATTTTTAATGCAACAAGAGTTAGGCTTAACGGCGGCAGATTACGGTTCTTTGATGATCATACCGTCAGTTGGTTTGCTGACGGGCAGCTTGGTGCTTAATTTGATCAACGCTCGTTACAAAGCTCAGCAAATCTTGCTGATGAGTTTCGCGATTGTTGCTATTGCTGGCTTCATATTGTTGGTTACACCCTTCAGTGTATTTTCATTACTAGTGGCATTTACGTGTTTAAGTTTTGCCCAAGGCATGTCGTTTCCGGTATCAATTAGTTTGTTGCTGTCGCCACATAAGCAACAGGCCGGAGCGGTTTCTGCGCTATCTGGATCAATTCAAATGTGTTTAGCCGGGTTGTTTGGCGGATACTTGGTAGATTCTTGGGTCACGAATCAAAACCAGCTTGGGGTGTTTTATTTGTTTATTGCGTTACTTTCTTGCTGTGTGCTTGCATTGAGTCAATTTCGTAAAGTGCCAGAAGGGACGATTCAAGCAGAAACTTCCACCTGAATATACTTGCAACGAAAGAGGCAGCTTTCTAAAATGCGCTGCTAAATTAAGTCAGGATCATTGTGTATATTGAATGACTCAGTTTGAGAGGAAGAGGGCAATGCCTGATGCTGCTCCTCTCAGCTTGGGGATACCTTTCTGCCCAAATGACTATCCGATCTCTAATCGTTAGGTGAAAGAATGCAACAAAACGAATTTGAAACACTGGTAAAAGAAATTACTCAGCAAGAAAGCATGCCAAAGGCACTCGAAGTCTTGAAGGCGTGTGAGGAAGAAGAAGTTGCACAAGCGGCACAATCCCTAACGGGTCAGTTTGGTCTTGCAGAAGTTGATGGCGAGAAACGTATTTACCATATTACCACTCAAGAAGACGAGTCCGGAGAAGAGCAAGAATACGTGGAGCACGTCATGAATGAAGGCGATCACTTGATCAAATTTGCTGCGTGGTTCTTTGAAACATTCTTTGAAATCAAACAGAAAGATACGTACGTCGCAGCGGGTAAAACATACCAGCAACCTAAGCGATAGGCGCCCATTTCGAAAAAGTAATCAGAACCAACCTGAAAGTTAATTACAAAATAAATGTGACGTCAGTCTTGTTTTTATCTAATTGTGGTGTAAAATTACAACATAGTTAAGTCAATACATTCAGGAGAAGGTCATGGGTAACGAACTTGGTGGTGCTTATATTGGCCAGATGATTGCAAAAGACGCGATGCACAAAGCGCTTTACGGTAAAGCGAAGAAGAAAAAAGCTTCTGTTTTTGCTCGTGTTATGAAAAAACTGGCGAAATAATTTAAAAAGCCCTGATTGAAGAATCAGGGCTTTTTGCTTTTATCTGTCTTGTTTTTAGTGGCAGCCGACATATTGAACAACATTGGTAAACCACTACTCAAAGACGGATGGCATTTGAATCAAACGCTAAGCGGATTGGCTTGGTATCTCCACGACATTATTAGGCACTTTATCTAGCCCCTTTGCTGCTAACCACTTTTCTAAATCGTCAGCGCCTCCAACATACTTTCCATCCAACCAGATCTGCGGCACTGTTACCGGCGTTTTTTCTCCAATGATGGCCTTTACTTCGGGAATCATGCGATACAAAGCGGCGCTGTCTTTAACCACGTCATGATACTCGTATTGAACACCAGCATCGTCAAGTAGTTGTTTCGCTTTGACACAGTAAGGGCAGGTGGCTTTACCATAAACAATGTTGCCTTTTAGCTCATCGCGTTTGACCCATTCAGCGATAACTGATTGCACAAGCACGCCCCGGTTTAGCGCTTCTCCTTGGCTGACCACTTTTCCTTCGACAATAAGAATCGGTGCATGCCAGGCCCCTGCTTTTAATGGTTCCCACCAATGTGATAACCAATCTTTTACTTCCAGTTCAACGGGGACATCAGCGAGTTCGTTTTTAAAAGTATCCGTCAAAATATCTTTAGTTAACGTACATTCACCACAAGGAATATTGACTTTGAATGGACCCCAACTACCAGCCCAGCGGTACAGTGTAATTTTGATTGGTTGACTCATATGGTGTTCCTCATTTCCTTTCCTGAAAATATAGAACCTTGCAATTAGACTTTTCTTTCAACTAGCTTTGTCTTTTTCGATTCCCAGTGCGTAATAAACGCAATGGAGGCAATAATAATCGCGGCGCCTAGCCATAAACGACCAGGTGGTACCCAGCCAAACACCAACCAGCCAGCAACGACATTCAAAGGCAGTTTTGCGTGATCAAATGGTTGCACAAACGAGGCGTCTGCAACTGCGTACGCTTTAACGATAGCCCATTGAGCGAGTGCTGTAAGCGCGCCTGCGGCTAAAAGTACGCCCCATATCGTCCAGGTATTTGGCATTGTAAATGTCGGTATTGCCAATAAGATATTAAACGGCGTTATCAGCAGTAATAAATAGACAACCATGGTTGAGGGCGGATCGTTGACCGACATTTTCTTTACCATCAGAGAATACGCTGCCCAGAAAAATGCGGCGCCAACAGGAAGCAGGGTCGCCCATGTAAATGAATCTGCCCACGGCTCAAGAATGATCATAGCACCAACAAACCCTGTTAATGTTGCTAACCAGCGTGCAGTACCTACCTTCTCTTTGAGTAAAAAGCCAGATCCAACCGTTGCAAATAATGGAGAGGTCATCAGTAGCGCAATGCCTTGCCAAATCGGAACTGGATAAGCGAGTGCCCAAAGCCAAAGCTGAATCCCGATAACAGAGAGAAAAATACGGAAGGTATGCCAACCAAAGTGTTGGGTTCTTAGTGAGCGTCTAATTCCAAGTGTACGCAGATAGGGCAGAATGACAAATAAGGCAATAGCGTATTGGAATAATGCGAATGTGGTGGAAGAGACACCAAAGTTGATGCTAGCAATTTGGGCGAAGCTGTTCACTATGGCGAATGCCAAGCCAGCTGTTAGCATCCAGGACGCACCTTGAACAGGATGATGATTCAATTGAAAAATTCCAGTTTGATAGAGGTGGCGGGATCATACGTCCTATTGTTTTTCGCGCCAATAAAAAAATGCCTCCCAGAGGGAGGCGACATTACCAATTCAAAGGACGTGCCTGTTATAACAGGTACAAAGAACGAGAAGCACAAACGCTGCCATGCATTTGCATAATTGGTATTGCAGAACGCGTGCCAGTTTTTATCTATTTGATTTTAATTGTCTTTTTTATTTTAGTTCGGTTGGCTATTAGGAGAAATGCACTAACTTAGTGACAAATCGCATTAAAAGAGGGCAGAGGCAGGAGTCACTACGCTCGTTTTTCATTGCAGAGCGACGTTTGGATAGTGTGAAAACTTATTGAGTTATGTTGGGTTACACAAAAAATGGCCAGCAAGCATGCTGGCCAAGTGGACTCGCTCTTAGGACAAGAGTGAATTAGAAATCGTAACGTACGCCTAGGCGCAGTGTATCTTCGCCTTCTGTGACTAGACCTGTTGTTGCATCTTTTGCTTCATCAAGTTGGTTGATGTAGTAAGACAGGTAAGTACGGAAGTTGCTGTTTAGTTTGTAGTAACCAACAAGCTCGATACCTTCAACGGTGTCGTACTTTGAACCGTTGTCTGGATCATTCTCTTGAGCTGTGTATAGCGCAGCAAGTGTCACTTTGCTCGCTACTTTGTAGCTTGCGACTAGCTCGTAAGCCGTAAAGTCTTCAGCGTCAGTCAATGAACCTTGAGAATAAGTACCTGCTAGGTATAGGTTATCCATCGAGTAAGCGATACCACCTAGAACTTGATCTTCAGAGTTGTCTTTATCTACGTCGCCACCAGAATATGCAAGACCGAGGTCTAGGCCCATTGGCAGTGAGTACATTCCAGAGATGCCGTATTTATCTTCGTTATCACTAGAGTTTGCTTGGTAGGTTGCTTGTAGTTGTAGTGCATCAAACGCACCACGGTATGCGAAAACGCTGTCTTGCTTATCAGAAGAGGAATCGATAACTTGCTGAACACCAGAGAACTCAGTGATATCCGTCATGTCAGAGATGATGACTGCAGCCATGTCTTGACGACCTACAGAGAAAGCACCGATATCAGAGTCGACACCTGCATACATGTAGCGGTTTTTGAATTCACTCTTGCCCGTTTTTTGCTCGGCTTCGTAAACACCGAATGCAGAAAGGCCATTGCCGATGTCCGTTTTACCTTTTAGATTAAGACGAGCGCGGCTTTTATCTTCCATTGAGCCTTCAACTTCAGCACCACCTGAACCGATGAAGTCACCACGGAACTCAACGCGGCCGCCAACTTTTAATTCAGTACCGTCGTTTTTGTATACTGTTGCTGCGAATGATGGTGCTGATACCAATGCTGTAAGAATTGCAGTAGTTAGTGCTGCCTTTTTCATTTTCTTATTACCCTAGTTGTAATCGATGGGCTTTCTTGCCCGATGTGTTGATGACGCTAAGGTAAACGCTGAAAATGAAAGATAGATTTCTGTTAAGTTATGATTTGATTGCACTTTTATTGCTGGCGAGAATAAGTGTCCCTTCTGATATCTCTTATAAAAAGAAAGGTTTTATCTTTTTTGAGGTTTTTCTGCCTTCTATTGGAGACCGTGCTTTTTTCAAAAAGTTCCTGAACCTATTTTTGTTCCAAAATGTAAGTAAATATTTCATTTTGACGGGAAAGTTATTTTCAAAAGTTGGGGGTCATCAAGTATTTGTGAGCTCTATCTCGTTAAAGCATTTCTTTTTGTAAGGTTTTTACGGTTGGATTTTTTTCGGACAAGTAAACGTTTGCCTTTTAGTTTTTTGCTGAGAATTTTTCACTCGGTTATCAGGAACTAATCAAATAAAGTGTCGGCAGTTGTTACACAAAGGTAAATCCATTCTGGCGGAAAAGATGCCCCAGAGGGCCTTTGTATTCCTTTCTGTGTTCATCATTTCGTTTTACGAGAGTGAATCAGAGCTGGGTCTAAAACTGACTAACCAACTAATAAGTAATGGATTTAGAAATGAATAAAAAATTATTAGCAGCGGCAATCGCAGCAGCAACTTTCGGCACTCAAGCAGTGGCAGTGGAACTTTATAATAACGATGGCACAACATTTTCGATGGGCGGCCACGTTTCTGTTAACTTAAATGGTTCAGAGCAAGGTGACACGGATGTTGGTACTAACTCTCCTCGTATCAATATCTCTGCGACACAAGATTTAGGCAATGGCTTCACCGCAGACGCACGTGGTGAATGGGCTCTAAACTACTTAGATGGCGGTGAAGAGTCGTTTAAAACTCGTCTAGGTTACTTAGGTTTAACACATGAGGTTTACGGTCGTGCAGTAGGTGGTACGCAATGGTCACCTTACTATGATGTAGCAGGCATCGCGGATATGCCAATTGCGTTTGCGAATGACTTCATTTACGACGATCACGGAAACCTAGGCACAGGTCGTGCGGATAAAATGCTGTCTTATCGAAATGGCTTTGATTTAGGCGAAGCAGGTGCGATTAACGTTGGTCTTGGATGGCAAGGCGCAAATGATGAATACACGCGTAACGACGCAGGTACTATCACTGGTGGTCTTAAATACGATGACCGCATGCAAGTTGCGCTTTCTTACGCAATCATGGGCGCGAAAATTGGCTACTCATACAACGGTGGTGACTTCCAACACCCTGCTTACACAGGTAAACACACCGCGGAATCACATGTTGTGTCTGCATCTTACGGCGCTTACGGCCAAGGTCTGTTCCTTGCCGCGGTATATGGTTCAAATGAAAATATGAACTTCAGTGTAAATGGCGACCGTTTGGCGGAAAGTGATGCGTACGAAGCGATCATCGCATACGCTCTAGCGAACAGTTTAAACTTGAGCGTTAACTACGAGATGGTTGAAGGTAAAGAGTTCAAAAATTCTAAAACAGAAACCGCTCGTGAGGAAATGGCACTGCAGGCAGAGTACAACTTCACGCCTAAATTTGTTGGTTACGCGGGTTACCAGTTTGACCTAAATGATGACCATGATCGTGAAACTGATGACAAATGGGCGATAGGTGCTCGTTACTACCTATAATAGGATTTAGCGAGAACAATCATTCACCCTTATTGATTTAAAGCCAGCCTCGTGCTGGCTTTTTTGTCTATTTGTTTTCCAAATACCTTGATATTTCAATTAGATGATACAAAACTCAAAACGGGGTGAATGTCTTATTTTTCACACTAGAGGATGGGATTTAGTGTCGTTAAGTCAATAGGTTAGATTATGATGAGGTTTTTGTTTTGCAGGGAAGAGCGATGAGCGTTATTCAAGTTGAAGAAAAGAAAGTAGAAGTGGGTAAAGTGCTTTGTGTTGGGCGAAATTACGTTGAACATATTCATGAGCTTGATAATGCGATACCTGAGCAAATGGTGGTATTTAATAAACCCGCGACTTCCGTATCGACGACTCTGCGTTCATTTCATCAAGAGCCTCTTCATTACGAGGCTGAAATCTGTTTTCTGATCAAAGATGGACACTATTCAGCGGTCGGTTTGGGATTGGATCTGACCAAGCGCGGTTTGCAGTCTTCACTTAAACAACAAGGGTTGCCCTGGGAGCGTGCTAAAGCGTTTGATGGCTCCGCAGTGTTTAGTCGATTTGTCTCTTTGGATAACATTGATATTAATGATCTTAACCTAGAGCTCTTGATTAACTGCGTTCGTGTACAAAAAGGTCACGTTAACCAGATGCTCTATCCGCCGCTAACCATTTTGGATGAATTAACGAGTTACACAACACTTCAAGATGGCGATGTGGTAATGACCGGCACACCAAAAGGAGTTGGTGAGGTGCATCAAGGTGACATCTTCCTTGGACGATTAAAGTGTGGTGATGTCACCCTGTTGGAGATTGAGTGGGTGGCGAATTAAAGCCAAATTCGCAGAACGAGAAATACCACCATGCTGATCACCGTCGTTAAAAGAACATTTTTAGTAAAGTACGCGATTAACGCAGCCAGCAAGGCAGCCAATAAAAATGGGTTGTGCACATTCACGCTGAGTGCTCCATCGGGAATGAAAACGATAGGCGCCCAGATCGCAGTGAGTACCGCAGGGCTGGCGTAGTTGAGCACTTTTTGTGTACGTGTCCCTAATCGCAGTGGTAGCTTGGGTTCTAAAAACAAGTAGCGGCTGGTGAAAACAAGTCCCGTCATCAGTAAAATAGACAACATGATCATTAGTGTTTCTCCTGTACTTGTTCCACAAAGTAGCCTGTAAGCATGGCTAAAATGCTCGAAATCATCAAACTTCCTTCCACTTGGTAATAGGTTAGGGCGACCGAGCTCACTAATGCCACGACAACACTCGCGAGCACCGCCATATTTTTAATAGTCGGAACTACAATTGCGATAAAAGTCGCGGCCACAGCAAATTCTAATCCCATTTCGTTCAGTTCAGGGATCAGGCTTCCCGCAATAATGCCCGTCAATGTCGCGATATTCCAAAACAGGTAAAAACTCAAACCAGCCCCAAGCGCATACCAGCGATTAAATTGTTTATCGGAATGATGACCTACAATCGCAAACAGCTCATCAGTGAGTAAGAATCCGAGTGATAACCGCCATTTAAGAGGAAGTGGTGCAATTTTACTGCGCATCGATACACTGTAGAGGAAGTGTCGAGAGGTGATAAAAAACGTTGTTAGTAACATGGTTACTAGGCCTGCCCCCGATTTAATCATCCCCATCGCGACGAGCTGCGCGGAACCTGCGAACAGAATGGCGGATAGTGCTTGTCCTTCCAAAGGGTGAAGCCCAGTATCAATCGCGAATGAGCCTGCGAGCAAACCCCAAGGTAACACCGCGATACTCAGTGGCATCATCGCAAGTGTGCCTTGCCAAAATAGCGTGGCTTTTGATTCTTCTTGTAACGGCAAAGTGTGGTCCATAGTTTCTTCTTAGTTATTCCTAAATCAGGCTACCAAGATAGCTCGGTAGTCGCATAACGCCTTGTACAATATTGCTGCTTTAGCTGTGACGGACGTATTGGCCGGGTGTGACGCCCATGGCTTTTTTAAAGTGTCGATGCAGATGGCTTTGATCATGGAAGCCACATTCTTGCGCTACATCTGAAATTTTTTGTCCGAGTTTGAGCAACTTCTTTGCCATTCGTAAACGTTGTTGAATTTGATAAGCATGGGGAGGGAAGCCAAACTGTTTTTGAAACTCTCTTAGCAAATGAAAAGGGCTTAACCCAGCCAGTTTTGCGAGCTCTTCTAGCGAGACGTCCGTTTGCGGGAAGTCTTCCAAAAACTCTTTGACCAGCTGTATTTGTCGCTGAGCTCTGGTTGATTCTTTGAGCGGTGCCCGGTGGGTGCTGTGTTTGCTGGCTAGTTTGATCAACGTGCCGTAAATCAAAGTTTCTCGTAGTAGTCGGTTGTCTGATTTTTCTAGCGTTTCAAACACCAATCGCAACTGATTTGCTAGTTCAGGATCATAAACCACAGGTTGAGGAAAATAGGGCAGCGCGACATTTGGTGAACCAAGCTCTTGCCCTAAGGTCTGAAACTGCTGTGGTACGGGGTACATTGCTTTGTATTCCCAACCGCCTTCTGAGGCCGAATGCCCGTTGTGTACTTCATCGGCATTAACAAGGATGATGCTGTCCTGTGGCGCGATATGATTTCCGCCTGTTCGAAAGAACTGCTGTGCTCCCTTCTCGATGACGCCAATAGTGTAACCCTCGTGACTATGGCGTGAGAAATTCTGCTTCTCATACTTTGCATCGAGAAGTTCTAAACCGCCGAGCTCTTGAGCTATCTTGAAGGTAGCGATTTCCTTATTCTTTTCTTTCATCTTTATCCGGTCTGCTCAAGAAAGTCATCTTAGAAGTGTAACGGATCCATCGTGCTTATTTTTGTACAAAATTGCTATTCGATTTTTATAAATAGGCGAATTGATTGTTATTTTGCAATCTAGCGAACTATGATTTTTATTTTCTGAATCATCTTGGTGATTTTGGGCTGGCTGTTGTTATTTTGTTGGTATAACATTCGCCGCTTTGTTGTAGAAAAAGCGGTTCCATCATGATTGATTTATCTGTACTTCCTGTTTATCTCACCGCAGTAGTGGCTTTGTTGCTGTTACCAGGGCCCGATATGTTGCTGATCGCGAGCTCTAGTATGAGTTACGGTAAGAAGGTCGGTCTTTTTGCTAGCTTAGGCAATGCGACGTCTGGTGTTATTCTTACTTTGCTTGCTGCAATGGGCGTATCTACCCTGATTGCAATGAGCCCAATCGCCCTTAAAGTCCTTCATCTATTAGGTGGCGCTTACTTGCTAAAAATGGGCTGGGACTGCTTACGAGCTGAGGCATCAGCGGCTCCAGAACTTGATAATCAAAACAAAATGGCATCGACTTATTATCAACGTGCCTTGATGAGTAATTTGCTTAACCCTAAAGCGTTGGTATTTTTTGTGATGTTTTTGCCGCAGTTTGTCTCAAGCAATATCACAGCGTCTTCTGGTGAGCAGATGCTAGCACTAGGGTTATTGTTAAACGTCCTTGGCTTGTCATTCAATTTATTACTTGTTGGGCTGGCAGGCACATTGGGTAAGGGGCTGCTTGAGAACGAAAAATTCCGCACGTATCAACATAAACTAATGGGTTTGGTGTTCGTTATTCTCGCGTTGTGGATGCTGAGCAGTTTCGCCTTGTAAAGTTATCATATTCCATCAGAAAGCCAGCAATTGCTGGTTTTTTGTTTTAGGATATTGGTGTTTCCTAAGGAGAGGGTATATGAAGCTTGAATTTTGTTTAAATCCAGATCAAACAGACCTTGATTCTGTTCGTGAAGGTATTCGATCTTATAACCGAATGCACTTGCCTGAAGGGGAAGTGCATGCTGTGGGCTGTTTTGCTAAAGATGAGAATGGCAAGACTATGGGTGGTCTGACTGGCGAAATGTTTAAAAATACGGTATTTGTTGAGTTTTTGTGGGTAGATGCTGAAAGTCGGACATCTGGTATCGGTAGCCAGTTAATGGCGATGTTAGAAGAAAAAGTAAAGCCTCACGGGGTTACCCATGTTTATTTGGATACCTACAGCTTCCAAGCTCTTGAGTTCTACCTCAAATTAGGTTTTGAAAAAGTAGGGCAGTACTCAGGTTATCCTGCAGAGGGCATCCACAAGTACTTTCTACAAAAGGAAATTGTAAGCTAGGGAAAAGCACTGGTTAGCTTGACTTGTTCTAGTCAAAATCAAAAAAAGAGGCGCGAATTTGCGCCTCTTATCGTATCAGGTGTCTCTGCTTCTCTTTGACTTACAAACTTGTCTGATGCGCGTCGATAAGTTCGTTCATCTTCGCCTCTGCCGCTTGCTGTGCTTGTGCATAGCTCATATCCGCAGGGAAAAGGTTGATGACTTCGTAGTAACATTTTAGTTTTGGCTCAGTACCCGAAGGGCGAACAACCACACGAGACTGATCTTCTAGGTGATAAATCAATACGTCACTTGCTGGTAAGTCAATGGATTCTTCTGAGCCGTCATCAAACATGCGAACTGATGTTTTTAGATCTTCAGTTACTGCGACTTTTTTACCAGCAATCTCTGTTGGTGGATTTGCTCGGAGTTTGTCGCCGATTGGTGGAGAGTTCGGGTCGAGAGCGATGCTGCGCTGCGCGTTAAAGTAGAAACCGTGCTCGCGGTACAGTTCTTCCAGTTTATCCCATAGTGTTTTGCCTTGAGCTTTAAGTTTACCTGTTAGCTGAGCAAATGCGACGATTGCAGATAAACCATCTTTATCCCACACCTTGTTACCCACGGTATAACCGAGCGCTTCTTCATAAGCAAACAAGAATGGATTGGCTTCTGTCTCTTGCTCCATGGCAACGTTAGTGAGCCATTTGAAGCCTGTTAACGTTTGGTAGTATTGGGCGCCATGCGCTTTGGCAATGCTACTCAGCATTCTTGATGATACGATGGTGTTGCCAACCAGAGCGTTAGGTTGCTGTTCTAGCAAGTAATCGCCAAACAGTGACCCCACTTGGTCACCGGTTAACATTTGGTATTCGCCATCTGGGCGTTTTACCGCCACTGCAAAACGGTCGGCATCTGGATCGTTGGCACAAGCGATATCAGCATCTACAGATTTACCCAACGCCATCACCATATCCATTGCTCCCGCTTCTTCAGGGTTTGGGAAGTTGACGGTTGGGAAGCTGCCATCAGGTTCGCGCTGTTCCTTTACACTTGCCACTTTTTGGAAGCCTGCGTCGGCAAGTAGCGTTTCCGCCATATTCGCCCCAACGCCATGCATTGCAGTGTAAGCGATAGAAATATCGGTGTTGTTGTCAGGAGTAAGCAGCGCGTTTTCGTTCATCGTTTTACGGTAAGTTTGGTAGTAGTCGTCTTCCAACCAAACTAACAAACCGTGCTGTTTTGCATCATCGAGAGACATTAAAGGTAATGGCTTCGTTGTTGCGTCATCAATTTTCGCTGCGATTCCAGAGTCGTGTGGAGGAATGATTTGTGCGCCATTCTCCCAATATACTTTAAAGCCATTGTACTCTGGTGGGTTGTGGCTAGCGGTAACAACAACAGCGGCCGCAGCATTCAATGTTCGGACACCAAACGCAACAATTGGGGTTGCTGCAACATCGTACGTTAGGTAAACCTTGATACCAAGGGCTGTCAGTACGGACGCGGTATCATGCGCGAATTGTTTCGAATCAGGACGACCGTCGTAGCCAATAACGACACCACGACTTGCGGCATCTTTGACTTGCTCTAGCAAATAGTTTCCTAGGCCAGTGGCTGTCTCTTGAATCACCAAACGGTTCATTCGGTTTGGACCTGCGCCCACTTTGCCGCGTAACCCTGCTGTACCAAAGGCAAGGCGCGATCCAAAGCGATCAGTAAGCTCTTGTTCATTATTTGTATCGACGAGGTGTTGTAGCTCTTCGCGAGTCTTAGGATCAGGGTCTCGTTCTAGCCATTGAGTAATTAGTGCTGTCATATCAATCATTCCTTAGTAGGGGGCGCCTACTTTCTTGGACACTTCGTTTTGTAAGTATCTCAATGTTTTCTTTTAAATTAATGTAAATGGTTCTCAATTACATTTCAAAGAGGGCAATCGATAAACCGAATTAATTTTTCTTATCCGAACAAAATTTAATCATATTTAATTTCTTGAAGAACCTTGGAACTATAACTAGCATTTTAACATAAATATAACAAACTGTGTCGAAATCGTAGTTTTTGTGATTTTTCGTAAAGTTGTTCGATATTTGCATCGGGACGCAAGGAAGCTCGCGCAAGCGTAGCGGCTGAGCAGAGGAGAGATCTTTTGAAAAGATTAACGACTACTCTAGCCTTATCACTGAATGTGATTTTAATCACATTCTCCTCTTTCAGTTGGTCAAAGGAAAGTGACTACAACATGACCAAAGGGGTCACAGCGATAAGTGGGCAAGTGTATGAATTACATATGCTGATTTTCTATATCTGCTGCGTAATTGCTTTGATTGTATTTGGTGTCATGTTCTATTCCATCTTTCGTCATCGCAAGTCAAAAGGAGCAGTTGCCGCACATTTCCACGAAAGTACAAAAGTGGAAATTATCTGGACAGTCATACCTATCATCATTCTTGTCGCCATGGCGATTCCCGCAACGAAAACTTTAGTCGCAATGGAAGACACAAGCCAATCAGATATCACGGTCAAGATCACAGGCTCGCAATGGAAATGGCATTACAGCTATTTTGGTGAAGATGTTGAGTTCTTCAGTTTGCTTGCCACCAGCCAAAAGCAAATTGATGGTATCGAGACAAAAGGCGCGCATTATCTATTGGAAGTAGACAACCCCTTGGTGTTGCCTGTGAATCGTAAAGTACGTTTTTTGATGACTTCTGATGATGTCATTCACTCATGGTGGGTGCCGGATTTTGCTGTCAAGAAAGACACCATCCCTGGTTTTATTAATGAAGCATGGACAAGAATTGATGAGCCAGGCGTATATCGCGGCCAATGTGCGGAGCTATGTGGTCGTGCTCACGGGTTCATGCCGGTGGTGGTGCATGCGATGGAAGAAAAAAAGTTTGATGAATGGTTAGCGAGTAAGAAGGAAGAAATCGCACTTCAAAAAGCGGCGGCACAAGAAGCGCTCTCTCAAGACTTATCCATGGATGAGTTGATGTCGCAGGGCGAATCGATATACACGGCGCGTTGTGCTGTGTGCCATCAGGCTAATGGTGAGGGGATTCCGGGTGCATTTCCCGCGATTAAGGGCAGCCCTATCGCAACAGGCCCAATTTCAGAGCACATTGATGTGATTGTGAATGGCCGTCCGGGCACTGCAATGCAGTCTTTTTCGAACCAGTTAAGTGACAAAGAAATTGCCGCTGTCATTACATATCAGCGAAATGCATGGGGCAACGACACTGGCGATACGGTGCAAGCATCCGATGTGAATGCCTTTAAGGCACAAGGCAGTGCTAAGGAGGAAATATGAGTAAGCCAATAGATAAGGCAGTGAAGTCTGCACCAGCGGAAGCCAGTGCAAACAGTACCATTGCGATTGATGATGGCCATGAACACCATGCTCCCCAAGGTATCGCTCGTTGGCTGTATTCCACAAACCATAAAGATATTGGCACCCTGTACCTTTGGTTTAGTTTCGCGATGTTTCTGACTGGTGGGGCGATGGCGATGGTCATTCGTGCCGAACTATTCCAGCCTGGACTACAGCTGGTTGATCCACAGTTTTTTAATCAAATGACCACGGTACACGGTTTGGTGATGGTGTTTGGTGCTGTGATGCCAGCATTTACGGGCCTTGCTAACTGGATGATTCCAATGATGATCGGTGCTCCAGATATGGCGCTACCTCGCATGAACAATTTGAGCTTCTGGATTCTACCTTTTGCATTTCTTATTTTATTGAGCTCGTTGTTTTTACCTGGCGGCGGCCCCGATTTTGGCTGGACGTTCTATGCTCCGCTGTCCACGACTTATGGCCCAGATAGCACCGCGCTGTTTGTATTCTCTGTTCACATCATGGGGATCAGCTCCATTATGGGCGCGATCAACGTTATCGTGACGATAGTAAATATGCGAGCTCCGGGAATGACTTGGTTCAAGTTACCAATGTTTGTTTGGACTTGGTTAATCACCGCTTTCTTGTTGATCGCGGTTATGCCGGTATTAGCAGGTGCGGTGACGATGGTTCTTACCGACAAATACTTCGGGACTAGCTTCTTTGATGCTGCTGGTGGCGGTGACCCGGTGATGTTCCAACACATCTTTTGGTTCTTTGGTCACCCAGAAGTGTACATCATGATTTTACCGTCGTTTGGCATCATTTCTGCCATCCTTCCTGCTTTCAGTGGCAAGAAGCTGTTTGGTTATCATTCGATGGTTTACGCGACGTGCAGCATTGCGTTGTTGTCTTTCCTTGTGTGGGCGCATCACATGTTTACAACGGGAATGCCAGTTTTTGCAGAGCTTTTCTTTATGTATTGCACCATGCTGATTGCGGTACCAACAGGGGTGAAAGTCTTTAACTGGGTCGCCACCATGTGGCGTGGGGCTCTGACATTTGAAACGCCAATGTTGTTTGCCATTGCCTTTATTGTTCTCTTTACGATTGGCGGTTTCTCAGGGTTGATGCTGGCGATTGTGCCGGCGGATTTCCAATATCATGACACTTACTTCGTGGTTGCGCATTTCCACTATGTGTTGGTATCTGGTGCTGTATTCTCGATTATGGCGGCTGCGTACTATTGGCTACCTAAGTGGACAGGCAATATGTACGACCACAAACTGAGTTTGTGGCATTTCTGGTGCTCGATTATTTCAGTTAATGTTTTGTTTTTCCCGATGCACTTTCTAGGTTTAGCGGGTATGCCAAGACGTATCCCGGATTACGCTATTCAGTTTGCTGATGTCAATCAAATCGTCTCCATTGGTGGATTTGCGTTTGGGGTGTCACAATTGATCTTTTTATGGGTGGTGATTAAGTGTATTCGTGGCGGTGAAAAGGCCGCTGCAAAACCGTGGGAACGTGCGGAAGGCTTAGAATGGACGGTGCCAAGCCCGGCGCCCCATCATACGTTTACTACGCCGCCTAAAGTCGATTAAAAACGAAGGGGTGAGTGAGATGAAACCGAATCCATCAAACAAAAAGCTCACAGTGAAGTTGCTTTTAGCGACCCTTTTGATGTTCGGGTTTGGCTACGCACTTGTCCCATTGTATGACGTAATGTGCGACGCACTGGGTATCAATGGAAAAACAAGTGAAGTGGCCGCCATTCAACCAACTGGTATGCAGCCAGATATGAGCCGAACTATTCGCGTGGAGTTTATGGCGCATGTAAGCCCCGATATGCCTTGGGAGTTTAAACCCAAAGTGATTTCGATGGACGTTCATCCCGGTGAAGTCGTGCAAACCGAATACCTTGCATTTAATGAAAGCGGGCAGAAGTTGGTAGGGCAAGCCGTTCCCTCTGTTTCTCCCGGGAATGGTGCCGCTTATTTCAATAAGATTGAGTGCTTTTGTTTTAACCAACAGCCTTTGGATGGCAAACAACATGCTCAAATGCCGTTGATTTTTTATATCGAACCGGACTTACCGGAGTCGATACACACGTTAACGCTGTCTTACACACTCTATAAACTTCCCCCTCCTACAGGTTCTTAGCCACTCAAGGAGAGAGATACAGACCAAGGCTGGTCAGTAAGGAGAGAAATTATGAGTAACAAGCCAGGAACATATTATGTTCCCGCTCAAAGTAGCTGGCCGATCATCGGTGCGTTTGCTCTATTTTTAGTTGCCGTTGGTGCAGGAATGACCGTTCAGGGAACACAAAGTGAAGGGGCTGTGGGAACCATTGGTAGCATTGTGCTAGCGGTAGGTTTTCTGTTCTTGCTTTACATGTTGGCGGGCTGGTTTAGTAATGTGATTACTGAGTCACTGAGTGGAAAGTACAGCTCGCAAATTACTCGTTCTTTTCGCCAAGGGATGAGCTGGTTCATCTTCTCTGAAGTGATGTTTTTTGGTGCCTTTTTTGGTGCGTTATTTTACGCCAGGATGATTTCTGTGCCTTGGCTAGGTGGGGCAGATAACAACTTCATGACCAACGAGGTTTTGTGGCCAACCTTCGAAGCGATGTGGCCACTCACACTGACTCCGGGTGGAGAAACAACGCAAGCTATGCCGTGGCAGGGCATTCCCCTTACTAATACTATTTTGCTGCTATTGTCGTCGATTACGCTACATATGGCGCACATCAACCTTGAAAAAGACAAAAGAACGGCACTGATTGTTTGGTTGGAAATCACCATCGTGCTTGCGGGCTTTTTCCTATATTACCAAGCGGTCGAGTATGCTCATGCTTATCAAGAAATGGGGCTCACGTTGCAATCTGGTATCTACGGAAACACCTTTTTTATGTTGACGGGTTTTCACGGTTTGCACGTTTGTCTTGGGACGATTTTCTTAATCGTATTATTGCTCCGAATCGCTAAAGATCATTTTTCGTCTAACAACCATTTTGCCTTCCAAGCAGGTAGTTGGTATTGGCACTTTGTGGATGTGGTTTGGTTATGTCTGTTTGTGTTTGTGTACGTGCTGTAGGTGCATTGGGCGATTAGTAAGGACGGGGATTCGGAGCCAGCCAGCCTGAACTGAGCGCAATAAGTAGAAGGATAACTACTAAAGCGGAGAACATGACTCGACGGCCTAAGTAATGACTCATAGGTTTGTCTCTTTTTTCGGGATTATCTGGGTCTTCACGAACCATTTCGATAAGCGCTTTTGCTAGGTTGAAGATAATGAAAAGCAGCAAAAGGACAAGCGTCAGTTTGAATAGAAATACGGTGGACATAGCACCTCCGGTTTCATCGTTGTTGTTATCAAGACAATTATGGCTATCGAAACGGTTTTGGGTTGCAGTTGGTTTAACTGTGGTTGTGTTTTCTCTTTTGGTCAAACTGGGTTTTTGGCAGCTTGAGAGAGGGCAAGAGAAACAGGCTTTGGAACAAGCCATTCTTGCGCGAGCGGATAGTGCGTACCAAACATTAGGCGAAGTTCTTGAAGAAAACGATTGGAGAGAAGGCAGCATCCTCGGGAAAAAAGTGGAAGCTAATGTTGTTCCTCAGGCGTTTCCCGTGATTTTACTGGATAACCAAACGCATCAGGGCAATGTGGGCTATTTAGCATTTCAGATTGTATTGACGAGCGATGAGCCTAGTACCTATGCGTTATTGGAGCTTGGTTTTGTCGAGGGAAGAGCAGATCGCTCAATGTTACCAACGGTCACCAAACTCGATAATTCGACTTTCATCACAGGACGCCTGTACCGAAAATCTACTAATCCACTGAGCTCAGAGTTAATGCCGGAAGTTGGCGATGTTATTCGCGTGCAAAACCTAAACATCGCGCAATTGAATCAGCTACTGAATATTGAACTTATGCCCGCAGTCTTGCAGCCAGACAATTTAACTCGTTGGCCCTATGACTTTCCTTGGAATCCATTGCCACTCAATAGTGCCAAACATTTTGGCTATTCGATTCAATGGTTTTCAATGGCAGGTGTTTTCTTATTACTGACTTTAATTGTTTTTGTTCGTTGGCAAAAAAAGTTGCGTCACATGGAGGTGAAGCATGACATCTAAAGTAACCAAAGGACGACTAATGTTGATTGCGCTGGTTTGTACGTTCGCGCTTCCCGCTGTCATTGCAAAAGTCATTCTCACACAAGGGTGGTATCAAAGCGGAGTGACCAATAGAGGCGAGTTAGTCGAACCATACACGACGTTAGAGCAACTTGGTCAAGAGTCACCTCTCAAAGACCATGGTTGGCAACTCGCTTATGTATTGCCTAACGAATGCACTGAAGAGTGTAAACAGCAACTTTACCTGCTTCAGCAAAGCCATGTCGCTTTAGGAAAATATCAAGAGCGTGTGGTGCCGGTGCTTTGGCAGACAGAGTTGTCCGATACCGTAGATGTATCGATGACGACAATGCAAATGAATCAATCGGTTACCGCCAAAGTGAAACCCGGACAAATGTTAATCGTTGATCCTCTGGGGCAATTGGTGATGTCTTACTCGCCGCAACCGAATGAAGATTTAGTCTCGTTCAACAAAGGTATGTTGGCGGATTTACGCAAGCTCTTAAAATTGTCACGAGTTGGTTAGAAAGGGGCGTATATGAAGTTAATTCAGTTGGTTAAATTCAGTTTGCTCCTAACTTTCGTGGTGATCATGTTAGGCGCATATACTCGCCTTTCTGATGCAGGGTTAGGTTGCCCTGATTGGCCCGGCTGCTATGGGCATCTTGCTGTGCCTCATCAAGAAGAAGACGTAATACGTGCCAATCTTAATTTCCCTGAACGGGCTGTCGAGCATGAGAAAGCATGGCTTGAAATGATTCATCGCTATTTTGCAGGAACGTTGGGTTTGGTCATTTTTGCCATGACAGTGATATCAATGAGGTCTGAGCGCGTGAATCCTACTATTCCGATGCTGCTCAGTGTACTGGTGGTCGGGCAAGCACTTTTGGGGATGTGGACCGTGACGCTCAAATTAATGCCAGTCATCGTAATGCTTCATCTGCTTGGTGGCTTTACTTTACTGGTTCTGCAGGCGATTTTTTACTGCCAGTTAAAAGCGCAAAATAATCTCTATTTTTCTCCATCTTCCAGCTCGCTGCGAGGCTTCTCATTATTGGTCTTTCTGGTTGTTTTTATGCAGGTGCTGCTCGGAGGGTGGACTTCGTCAAACTATGCCGCGCTCATGTGCACCTCACTGCCTATTTGTGAGGGAGATTGGATGAGTCATCTCTCATGGAAAGAGGCGTTTTCTTTCTGGCAAACCGGATTCGAGAATTACGAGTTTGGTGTATTGGAGTATCCCGCAAGAATGACCATACATGTTACGCATCGCCTCGGTGCGATGGTCACCGCTACCGTCGTATTGGCTTATAGCATTATGCTCATGAGGCAAGATTCCCATCATTCACAGCGCATTGGACGATGGTTACTACTCACTTTAGCGAGTCAAATTATGTTGGGCGTGAGCAACGTCGTATTCCAACTTCCTATTTATGTCGCCGTGGCACATAACTTGGGTGCCGCCATTATGTTGAGTCTTGTTTGTGTGAGTCAGTTTTATTTGTGGCAGGGCAAAAAAGCTTGGAGTTACACCGCGAAAGGAGTTCGCTATGAGTAAAGAAATCGCACTGTCGTTAAATGAGCGAAAGCGACTAAGTTCCGTTTATTTGAAGTTAACGAAGCCTAAAGTAGTCGCATTAATGCTGGTGACGGCCGTTGTCGGGATGAGTTTAGCGCCTGTTACTGAGTTTCCTTGGTTGCAGGCGGCAGTTGGCCTAACAGGCATTGGTTTGATGGCAGGCTCCGCGGCAGCGTTTAATCACCTGATTGACCGCCGCATTGATGCGAGAATGGCTCGCACACACAAACGTCCGTTGCCATCGGGTGAAGCTAAGCCGTTATCGGTGATAACCTTTGCGACGGCTTTAGGCGTCATAGGGTTTGTTCTTTTATATGCGCTGGTTAACCCACTGACGGCATGGCTGACTTTGATGAGTTTACTCGGCTATGCGATGGTGTACACCATGTACCTCAAACGCGCTACGCCCCAAAATATCGTAATTGCAGGTATTGCGGGTGCGATGCCGCCTCTTCTCGGTTGGACTGCCGTAACAGGGCAGTTGCATGCGAATGCTTGGCTGCTTGTGATGATCATTTTTATCTGGACGCCACCACACTTTTGGGCACTCGCAATTCATCGCGTAGAGGACTATCGTAAGGTGGATATTCCAATGTTGCCAGTGACACATGGTATCGAGTACACCAAAACTTCCATTCTGTTGTATACAGTATTGTTGACGTTGGTTTGTGTGCTGCCGGTGTTGGTTGGAATGGTTGGCGTAGTTTATCTTTTTGCCTCGTTACTACTTAACGCTGGCTTTATGTACCATGCATGGAAGCTAAAATACGCGCCAGAGCCCAATACCGCGATGGAGACGTTTAAATTTTCTATCTATCACCTTTTTGCGTTGTTCATTGCATTGCTTTCGGATCACTATATTGGCTTGTAGCCTCTCTTTAAACAGAAAACGCCGCGTGGTTCGCGGCGTTTTTGGTTTTGATAGTTGGCTTTAATGCAAAGTTTCTAGAATTATTGAATCTCTAACAATTCAACATCAAAGATCAAAACACTTGCTGGTGGAATTGGGCCTGAGCCACTTTTGCCATAACCGAGCGTGCTTGGTACGAAAAGGCGGATTTTTTCACCTTCGACCATGTATTGTAGGCCTTCTTGCCAGCCTTTAATGACTTGGTTAAGACCAAACGAAATTGGCTCACCGCGATTAACGGAGCTATCAAACACAGTGCCATCAATCAACGTGCCGTGGTAGTGCACTTTGACTTTGCTTGTCGCGGTTGGGTGAACCTCACCTTCGCCTTTTTCAAGAACAATATATTGAAGACCACTTTCTGTTGTGATAACGCCTTCTTTTTTCGCATTCTCGAGCAAGAATGCTTGGCCTTTCGCAAAGTTTTCATCCGCTACTTTATGGTTTGTCCAAGTACGGTAAATGAAAAAGCCCGCCAGAATGAAAATAATGAGAGGAAACAAAAATTTAGACACGTAAGCTCCTTGTCTATTTAGGTTGTTTTAGCAAATAGTTAATGGTTTCTGCCATGGCTTCGACGCTGTCATGACCACCAGTAATGACTTGGTATTTTCCATTAACGATAAAGGCTGGAACGGAGTTAATTTGGCCGCGAGTCGTGATCGCTTCTGCCTTAGTGATGTACTCAAACAGCGTTTTTTGCTGTGCTTCATCTAAATGGTAAGGGCTGATAAGGTTGCGAGACTCAAAGGCTTTCTCTACGGCGATTTGACGTTCCTCAGCAGTCGCATCAGGACCCATTTGTACGGCAGCAAAAAGATCCGCCATAAATGCTTTGTCAGGTGTCGACTCTAGTTGCATGACTGCAGTGTAGAAGATGATGGCGCTTACTTGTGCACTTTCATTGAAAGTTACATGCATTTTTTCAACGCTTTGCTCGGTCAATGATTCAATTTGAGGGACAAACTCTTCCATTGAGCGACAGTGGCCGCAAGTTAGGGCAAAAGCTTCTGTCAATGGCGCCAAATCATATTCTTGAAGAGATACAGGCAAAACTTCGTATTGTTTGCCTTGCTGAGGCTGAGTGTTGCCGCTATCGCATGCCGACAAGGCCATCATGGCGGCAATCACAGCAAAGCCTTTCGATATGGTTTTTAACATAATAATGCTCTAAGTAAGAAATTTGCGTTAGTTTATCGGTTAACGATAGTGACTAAAACCATTAAATAACAATAAAGTGAGACGATTGGTAACAGACTTTTCCTGATGTGTAGGCTGCAGGGAGGTATTTTGGCATCGCTTTTTATTTGAGAGAGACTTGATATTGATTCCAGTGGCATGAACGCTGCATATACAAACCAATCGGTGGATAAAAGCGCTAAAGATTCGGCGTGTTTTGTCGACACAATGGACAAGAGTTTTTCTACGTTGGTAATGGTATGAAGCAGTGGTTTTTAATTGTTTGCGGCATTCTGACTGGGTGCAGTAGCCTTGATCAAGACATGGTTCCTGGCGGGAACATTTTAGATACAGCTCCTAAAACAAACACCGAGCTGAGACATCCTGAGTGGGGCTATCCGAGTGCCTCCAGTGTGGCTTCTTCACCTCGCACGTATCAGACTGAGAGGGCATCAGTAAAAAAGTCGCAAAATGTGACCTCTCTGGAAATGTTTCTGAACAGGCACAATATTCCTCATGAGACACTCAGTGGCGGTCACTTAATGATACGTTTGAAAGAGCAAGTGCATTTTCAAACTGGCTCTGCTCAGTTATCAGCGCAATCTCAAGACTGGATTCGAAACATTGGTCACTATCTAGCAGGAAGAACGGATGTGGATGTCGTGATCGATGGCCATGCCGATAGCACGGGAGCTGCCAGCTTTAATGACACGTTGTCAGAAAAGCGAGCTCGTGAAGTGGAAAAGCAACTACTGGCGACGAGTATTCCTCGTCAACGCGTGTTTTCTAGAGGTTTTGGCGAGTATGTGCCGCAGTGCAGTAATGCGACAGTCAGTGGCAAAGCTTGTAATCGACGCGTAGAGCTAACGCTGATCGTTGATGAGTAAGGCGATGGTTGGTCGATAAACTACGTCGTGTTGTTTTCACTGAGCCCTTATGTGTTTACTGGCGTTTCCGTCTGGGAATGAGCAAGAAGAGTGAACCCAAAGGCTAGGCATAGCAACGAGCAGCTAGACTGAATAGAAAAGAGGCACCTGTATGGTGCCTCTTTTACATCCGCCAATGTTCATAGGGGGAACTTAGGCAAATTCTTTTTCAACGTAAGCGACGATGTCAGATGACTCGTATAGCCACTGTGTTTCGCCATCTTTTTCGATACGCAGGCAAGGGACTTTAATTCGTCCACCACCTTGCTCTAGTTCAGCTCGATGAGTCGGGTTATTTTTTGCATCACGTAGCTCAATGTTCACTGATTGACGCTTCATCGCACGGCGGACTTTTACGCAAAAAGGGCAAGCTTCAAATTGGTAAAGTGCGTATTGCTTTGCTTTTTCATCAATACGTTGTTGTTCTTCTGCACTGCGTTTAATACCACGAGGTGAGAACACGGCGTTCAGTAATAAGATAACCTTGCCTAAAATCCAACGGATAAACTTCATAATGATCCCTTGATGTTCATTGGGTAATTGTCCTTTAAAAATGCAATAATGATGCTTGTTGCATTGAGCGTGAAGTCTATCAGTTGTTTGAAATGGATAAAACCATGTATTTTATGCGGAAAATAAGCGTTTTAACCTGCCCCAAAAACCGCTAGTCGAAGCTGGACTGGCTTCTCTACCTAGATAAAAGCTTTGCATCAGTTCGGTTCTGAATGCATCAACATCCATGCGTTTTACAACAAGCTCGTGTTGCAATGTATTCTGAGTTTGCTCGGCATGATCGTGCGCCAAGCTAAAGTCCATATTCAAATAGCCTTGAGTATAAAGCCAAAGGTGGGTTATCAAGATAAGGTCTTCTGCGGACTGGTTAGTGAACTTATCCGCGTGCTCATCACCCAAGGAGTCAGTCAGCACTTGCTGCATTTGCTGGGCAGAATGCGCATGTTGCTCATAGTTAGCGCTGGCTTCAATATGCGACTTAGTCAAAAGACCAAGCAGGTGAAGAGTAGGCGCCGTGGCGGGTTTGTTCTCACAAACTTTTGTAAACAGTTGTGACTGTTCTTTTAACCAACGTCGCTTTGCCGCTTTATGTTCTTTAACGAAGGGAATTTCTTTGAATCCCATCTCTTGACTCAGTTCACTAAGAGACGTCATGGCTTTTTAGTTCCTTCACCGTTACTTCGACGTGTTGATCGTTGATATCAACAAAAATAGAGCTGCCGGTTATCATAACAGAAAGGCTAGTGCCTCGGTCAAGGTGCTGACAAATCAAGTCGATAGCGTCGTAGTCAAAGCTTTCTACGTTGACCGGAAGCATTGAGAACTTTCCTGACATTTTATCCCACCATACCGTCGCTTTAGTGTTATAAGTGTAGACTTTCACGTGTTTTGCTAGGCGAGAGGCTTTCTTAATTCTTTCTGGTTCTGGTTCGCCAATTTCAATCCAGTGAGTAATGCTTTGATCATCGCCAACATGCCATAAATCAGGCTCTTCAATTGTAGAAAGCCCTTTCGTAAACTCTAAATTACTTTGAGCGTTTAAGCAGTAAGCTAAAACACGAGCCAGCATTCGTTGAGGTTTTTCTGAAGGGTGAAGGGCGATAGTTAGATTTTTAGAATCGTAATAGTCGTTATTCATATCGGAAATGGCGATACGAAATTTATAAATAGTCGGTTTAAGAGCCATGGATTTATATCGTTTTTGTTGGCAAAAATAAGTTATAGACAAAAAAATAGCCAGCTTTAGAAGCTGGCTATCGTATCAAATTCTTTAAGAATTAAAGTACTTTGATTTGCTCTGCTTGAGGGCCTTTTTGACCTTGAGAGATAACAAATTCTACTTTCTGGCCTTCAACTAGAGTACGGAAGCCGTCACCAGTGATTGCAGAGAAGTGAGCAAATACGTCAGGACCGTTTTCTTGTTGAATGAAACCGAAGCCTTTAGTTTCGTTGAACCACTTAACTGTGCCAGTAGCTGTGTTAGACATGTCTATTTCCTAAATATCTAAATAATGTAATCTTTCGCCTCAACGGCGCTTATAGCGTGGAAAAATAAATTGCTATTGCGTACCACAGGACGACGGGTTACAAGTAATCCAACGAAATGTGAAAACAAAGAACTTTCTTTCTAGCCGTGTTTGAGTCTAGGTTAATTCCACGAAGAGTCAACATATATTAGTGCTTTATGGACAAATATTTGTATTTAGTCACTATTTAACCAGCATGTTTTTGATTAAATTTCAAATAAATGACGGTGATGTGAAGTTTTTCAGCATAAAATTCAACTAAATCTATAAATTTGACTTATTTATATAATTATTGTCCAATCTGGTTCGACCATTAAGGAGGATTTATGGCAAAACCTAAAACCAGTCCTCAGCCGAATGAGTTACAACACGAGACCGATTTCGGCAGAGGTGAAATCAAGGACAATGCGTTAAAAGCGGTTGTCACCAGTCAATTGTTCAGAACACGAGTCGTAAAAGCGAAAAAAGGTAAAGGCAGCTTCAGTCGGAAAATGAAGCATAGAGGCAAAGAGCCCTATTCAAAGTTCTCCCCGATGTGGATTTTGAATAGGGCTTTTTTATTGAAGCTGGTTTTTATCAATCTATTCAAATTCAATGGGTTAGTGTTAGTTAAATCACTCTTACCTCACCTTATACTGGCTAGCTTTCTTCTTAAAACTAGACGCTGAAAAGTACCAAATAAGTACTAAAACCTACTAAGTTAGATTCATATCAATAGGAGCCACTTCCTGTCCGACACCGCTCTGCTATATCTTTAGATCAGACAAAACAGCCGAGATTATGGTTTAAAAAGACTGGTGAGAAGTAGGTATGTCATCGACGAGTTATGGTACTTATGGTTGCAAGTGTACAAAAGCGTGTGCTTCTTTGTTACTACTATGGCTGTCTATTTGCCCGATGACGTATGCGCACAAGTCAGAGTCTCATTCTTTAATAGTTGCTAACTCCAAAGCTTGGAAGCCATTCTCTTACCTTAGCCCAGACGGTGAACCCAAAGGCATTTTGATCGACTTCTGGAAAGCGTATGCGGCGGACAACCAAATTGATGTTCAGTTTCTGCTTCTTGATTGGGAGGCTTCTTTACAGGCCGTAAAAGAGGGGCGTGCTGACTTTCACGCGGGATTGGTTTACTCATCGGAAAGAGCCGATTACTTGGATTTTGGCGCAGTTATCATGCCCATTCAAACTAAATTATATGTCAATCAAGACGTGCTTTCGATTGATGTCAAAAGTGTTTTAGCTGGTGAAATGACGTTGCCAATTGGTGTCGTTAAAGGAAGTTACGAGTCTGAGTTTATTAAGACGAATTATCCTAATGCGCCTATTGCAGAGTACATTAATAACGACACGATGATACAGGCCGCTGTCGATAAGAAGGTGCTGTATTTCGTCGCGGACCTTCAAGTAGCTAACTTTTATATGGCAACTATGCCGGGAGTAGGCATGTTTGTTCCTGTAATAAATTTATATAGTAAAGACCTTCGGATTGCAGCAGGGTTGCATAGTTCTGCTTCCATTTTGGATGTCTCTCGAGCGTTTGAAAAAGTTATCGATACAGATCGAGAAAGGATCCTCAATCGCTGGAGTGTGGTGAAAACGGTCTATCCTCTTTATCTCCTACCTATTGCGATTTTCGTTATGGCGGTCGCGACGCTGTATCATATCTTCGCACTCAAACGCATGGTTGCGCTGCGCACAAGACAATTGACGATTGCTAACCAGCAATTGCTGGAGATGACGTTAACGGATTCCCTAACAAAACTCTACAACCGTAGACACTTGATTGAACAATTGGCGCTCTTGAATCACTTGCAGCGAAGCTTGACGGTAATGGTATTTGATATTGATGATTTTAAATCAATTAATGACCAATACGGTCATCTTGTCGGAGATAGAGCGATAGTGGCCGTGGCTGAAACAGCAAAATCAATGACTGATGAACGTATGACATTGGCGAGAATTGGCGGAGAAGAGTTCGCACTCGTGACAGCATCGCTCTCTGAACGAGAGGCGCGCAGCTTTGCTCAAATGCTCTGCAAAGCCGTGTACGAACAACCTATTATCCTTGGCGGGCAAGCGATTCATTTGAGCATTAGCTTAGGCTGCGCATACTACCCTGAATTTACTCACATCGTGAATTTACAAGACGCTGATCAACTGATGTATCAAGGTAAGTCTGAAGGTAAAAATCGCGCGGTGTTTCAAGTCATAACAGACAGCCAGGTTCAACCTGAGCTTCGTCAAGCCCCTTAGCGTTTTTGAGTCACCAATCGCTATTTCTAAATCCTCACTTGCTATACTCAATTGAATTTAAAATTATTATACCCGTTTCGCTTCAAATTCTAGGTCGTGTCGGTACAAAGGGAAGGTATGTATAAAACGTTTTGTGTTCTCGCTTGTGTACTTCTCTCTTCTTTTTCTTACGCTGAGAGCGCTTTCGATATAGTCCAAAAGTCTGATCAAGCGATGCGCGGAAAATCCAGTTATAGCGAAGCCACCATGAAAATTGTTCGCCCTGACTGGTCACGTTCAATGACTATGAAGAGTTGGACGAAAGGTACGGAATTATCTTTGGTCTTGGTGACTGCTCCGGCGAAAGATAAAGGTAGCGCCTCGTTAAAACGTCATAGAGAAATGTGGAATTGGGTGCCGAGTATCGAGCGAGTGATTAAAATTGCGCCATCCATGCTCAGTCAGTCTTGGATGGGATCAGACTTCACGAATGATGATTTAATTAACCAATCTTCTATTGTTGTCGATTATCAACATCAACTGCTTCAAAGTGAAACCTTTGATGGTGACAAAGTTTGGGTAATTGATGCACTTGCCAAGCCTGACGCCCCAGTGGTTTGGAGCAAAGTCAGACTGTGGATCTCTCAAACGAGCTTTTTACAGCGCAAAGTCGAGTTTTACGATGAATTTGATGAACTGGTAAATGTTTTGACGACTTACGATGTGCAAACGTTGGGTGGGCGAGACGTTGCGACTCGCATGGAGATGCAGCCGATAGATAAACCAGGAAATAAAACGGTTTTGATTACGCACGAAGCGCAATTTGATTTTGATATCGATGATGACTTTTTCTCCCAGCAGCAAATGAAGGCTCTGCGAGATTAGGGTGGATTTTGGTTTAGATAAGAGGTGAGAATCGGATGCTCATCAAGCTCGCATGGCGAAATCTATGGCGGCAAAAACGGCGGACATTGTTAACCGCTTCTGCGTTAGCTCTTGTTCTGTTTCTCTCCTTACTGACTCGAGCGTTCCAAGAAGGAAGTTACTCCTCAAATATTAAAAACGCTGCGAAGTTCTATACGGGATTAATTCAGCTACAACATCCCGATTTTGGGGACTCCTCTAGCATTGATGATGTCCTTCCACAAACGCCAGCGTTCATTGCATCTGCTAAAAACAACCCTGATATCGACATCGTTCTGCCGAGAATTGAGTCATTTGCGCTTGCCGCCAAAGACGAACGATCCAAAGGCGTGATGGTGCTCGGCGTTGAGCCTGACGCTGAAGATAGCTACTCCAGCATTAGTGACAAAATCGTACAAGGGCGCTTTATTGCATCTGGACAAAACTCGGTGCTTGTTGGTGAGGGTTTGGCAAACTACCTTCATTTGAACGTTGGTGATGAACTGGTGTTGTATGGTTCGGGTTATCGTGGTCAAACGGCGGCTGGACTGTATCAGGTGTCCGGTATTTTGCACTTTCCTTTGCAGCAGTTAGATTCTCAGTTGGTCTACATGCCTCTTGATACCGCACAAGCGTTGTATTCGCTTGATAACCAAGTCACCGCATGGGTCCTTAACACTCAAAGTTTACGCGTGTTGCCTGACATTGTTAAACAACTAAAGCGCCACTACGGGAATGGCGTCGCAGTAAAAAGCTGGCAGGAGCTGTCGCCAGAACTTTCTCAACAGATAGCCTTGGACAAAGCGGGTGGGATCTTTTTGATCTATATCTTGTACGGCATTGTTGGTTTTGGCCTGTTTGCCACGATTTTGATGATGACGTTAGAGCGCCAGCGTGAATTTGCGGTGATGCTCGCGACGGGTATGTTGCGCAGCAAGCTTATGGGGCTCGTCGCCATTGAATCGATGTTTATCTCCGTTATTGGTCTTGTGCTCGGTGTCTTGATCAGCGCGCCTGTGCTTGCGTATTTCTATATCAATCCGATTGAGATTACTGGCGATGCTGCACAAGTGATGCTGGAGAGTGGCTTTGAACCAATCGTACCTGTTTCGCTAGACCCTTATTTGTTAATGGATCAAATTCTTGTCGTTCTCGTTATTTTATCGTTATGTCTGATGTATCCGATGGCTAGACTTCTTCGCTTGCCCATTGCTAGTGGGCTAAAAGGAGGCGCGCATGTTGATTAAATTGGCGTGGCGTAATTTATGGCGGAACAAGCTCAGAACTTCCATTATGCTGGGAGCGATGGTGTTCGGCTTAATGGGCGTTGTTGCCATGATTGGATTCATGAACGGTTTGGTCGACAGCATGATCAAAAACGCGATTGCGTGGCAAACCAGTCATCTACAAGTGCATCAGAAATCCTACCTTAATAATCCTGACCTTAGTGACACAATAACGAATTATCAAACGATAACGGCCGCTTTGGCTGTACATCAAGATGTTAAAGCGGTATCGGCGCGATTTCTTGCTGATGGCATGATTGCTTCTGCGCGTAGTACGAGAGGCGTTCGGATCAATGGCATCAATATTGAACAAGAGCAAAGTATCACACCGCTTACAAGCCATGTGATAGACGGAGAATGGTTAAACGAAGTGGGAAGAAACCCCATTCTTGTTTCGCAAAAAACCGCAAATCGGTTGAAGCTGCGTGTTGGATCGAAAGTGGTTTTAACATTATCTGACATCAAGGGTGATGTATCTGGCGCAGCTTTTCGCGTTCGAGGTATTTTTAAAACGCCATCCACCACGTTTGATGACGGTAATGTCTACGTCCGTAAAGTCGATCTCGAAACAATCGCAGGCTTGTCGGGTGCGCATGAAATTGGCGTTTTGTTGAACTCCAACGAGACTGAACAGCTAGAAAGTGCAGAGGCATTTACGTTATCAATATTGCCACAAGCCAACCGTGAACAATTGATCGTGAGAAAATGGCAAGAAATACAGCCTTTACTCGCAACAATGATGAGCTCAATGGATATCTCTAACCAAATTATGTTGGTCATTTTCGTACTTGCCATGACTCTGGGAATCATCAACATCATGCTGATGTCAGTTTTTGAAAGAACGAGAGAGTTTGGGGTGTTAATGGCGGTTGGCATGCAGCAGCATAAAATTCGCACACTGATTATTTTGGAAACGCTATTCCTTGGTTTAAGTGGTTGCGCGCTAGGGTTATTAGGAAGCGCAGTCATGTTGAAAATACTGAGTATTACTGGCTTATCGCTTGGCGCACTTGCGGATGGATTAGGTGCTTATGGCGTCGATACCTTGCTTTATCCAAGAGTGTCGTTTTATGAATATCAATTGATTATTGTGGCTATTTTTGTCGCAAGCTTATTTGCGGCTTTGTATCCAGCAAGGCAAATTCTCAAGCATCGACCTGCGGATGCCATGGCGGAGAAAACGTAATGACGATTAAATTGGAAGGCTTATGCAAGACGTACAACCCAAAGAGTGACTTCCCGGTACATGCGGTTCAGAGCGTAGATTTGGAGATCAAGCAAGGTGAGTTTGTCGCTATTATGGGACCTTCTGGTTCAGGGAAAACGACGCTACTAAACATGTTGGGCGGGATCGATTCGCCTACATCAGGACGCGTGGAAATTGATGGATGCTTAATCTCTGATATGTCAGAAAAAGAGTTGATCGCTTATCGGCGCGATAACATTGGTTTTATCTTCCAAGATTATAGCCTGCTCCCCGTACTGACAGCTCTTGAAAACGTCGAGTTTGTTATGCAATTGCAAGGGAAAACAGAAAGGGAATGTCGTGAACGCGCCAGCGCATTACTGCAACAGGTTGGATTATCGCAGCAGATGCATAAACGTCCGAGTAAAATGTCTGGAGGCCAACAACAGAGAGTTGCGGTTGCAAGAGCATTGGCACCAAAACCAAGGTTTGTAATGGCAGATGAGCCTACCGCCAACTTAGATGCAAAAAGTACAGCCGAGCTGCTTGATATCATGGAACAACTCAGCGAAAAAGAAGGCACGACATTTATCTTTTCTACCCATGATCCTAGAGTTATTAAGCGCGCGCATCGAATCATAGTATTTGAGGACGGGCGTTTGGCACGAGATTTTGCCAACATTGATAACACCATAGAGAAGAGCCATGCATGGTAGAGTAGAAGGCGTGAGCTTACTATCCAAGTTATTGCGGCTTATTTTTGCATTAAGTCCTGCGGTAATTTGCATTAAAACTAATGCCAGCGTACCGGGTTTGGAGCCTGAAAAAGCATGGGATATCAATGGCTATGTGAAGTACATGGCGACCTATAGTATGCCTGACGAGCAGGGTAATACCCTTGACCATCTACTCCATAACCGGATTAACGTTGAATATCGCTTTTCTCCTGAATGGCGAATAAATCTCGGTATAAGGAATAGAGCATTGTGGGGCGATGCGCTTGAGATCCCTCGATATGCGGAACTCGTGGCGCTTGATAATGGGTATTTTGATCTAAGCAAAAACTGGCGAGAAGATAATGCAATCCTCAATACCCAACTGGATCGACTCTACGTCTCTTGGAGTGACCAAGATTGGAGTGCAAGGTTAGGGCGGTTCCGGGTCAACTGGTCAATGAACACCATTTGGAACCCAAACGACATCTACAACGCCTATTCTATTTACGACTTTGATTACGAAGAGCGGGCGGGCACCGACGCTGTCATGGTGAGTAAAAAACTTGGGTTTGCCGCTGGGTTAGATTTCGTTTTCTCTCCGTCAAAGCAGTCTAAAGAAAACAGCACGTCACTACGATATTTCTCCAACGTTTCTGGTTGGGACTATCAAATCATTGCGGGTCGATCTCGGCAAGACTATGTCCTTGGAGCAGGGTTCGCGACTGATATCTATCAAGCCGGGCTTCGAGGCGAGTTAAGCTGGTTTGATCCTATTGATACAGAGCGTCAAGGTCAGCCTACTGAGGATACGACAGTCGCTAGTTTGGAGTCAGATTACAGTTTTGGTGGTGTGCGTAACTGGATGGTGAGAGGGGCTTGGTTGTTTATTTCTGAACCAAAGCCAGCGAGCAGCGCATTAACTTACCTAAACCTCCCTCTCTCTGCGAAAACCTTGAGCTTCACGGAGCATACTGTTTATGCCGATGCTAGCTTCGACTTAACGGCGCTCAACCGCGTCACCTTATCGGCTAGTTACTATGATGATGGCTCTTACTTTGCTGGATTATCCAGCAGCTATTCACTCAGTGATAATTGGCAACTGCTAACTGTAGTTCAACATTTTAACGGTACGGACGGCAGCTTATTTGGAGAAACACCTGCAACTTTGGTGTTTGCTAATATCCGGTATAGTTACTAGAGACGCCTTTCATTTAGCTGCTATCCCTAAATAATGTAATCAATCACAAATAATGCCTTGTTCTGAAGTTGTTTTTGATACAAGCATTTAACATTTTTGTAAACATCGTTATATTTAAGGCTCATCGTTGTCAGGAGTTTATGGATGAACCTTACGATATCAGGGAAGTTGCAGCTCAGTTTTGTGCTGCTAGCCGTACTTTTTATGGCATCAGCGGTATTCACGTATCGCAACGTCACCACCGTAGAGCAATACGCCTCTTCGTTACTTAAATCCGATTTACCGACCGTTGACACCAGTCGCGGTATCCAACAGTCCGTTCAAGCGTCGTTGTCTTCTATTCGAGCCTACATGTTGTTAGGTGGCGATGAAGAGGCGAGCGCACGTCTAAGTGAGGACGTACGCAATATCATGGCATCTACAGACGAGTCGCTTCCAACTTTGCAGGCTTTGATCTCTGAACAGGATTTTCAAGCGATTCAAAGTCAGTGGGATGCGGTCAAAGTCTCTTTGAACAAGCTGATTGAGCTCAGCCACAGTGATGAGAACTTACCCGCGCACAACCTCTTTATTAACGAAGCGGCACCCATTGCAGAAGTGGCACTTGATCAGCTTCAAAGCTTAATCAATGAAGAGTCAGGAAACCCATTTGGTGGAGACAGAAAACGTCTGTTTAAAGTCTATGCCGACAGCTATACCTCGCTCGCCAATGCTCTGTCCGCCTTGCGAGATTTCCTGTTGTACGGGCAACAAGATCATCTGGACAAATACCACGACTTGATTAAGTACCACAATCAGTCTGTGGCGGAAATCGACAGTAAACTCGACAGGCTTACTGATAACGATCAATCACTGTGGTCACTGTTTAAAGAAATGCAGCAACTGTACTTTCCCTTAGCAGATCAGGTCATTGCATTACGTCAGTCGCCAGAGTGGAACGAATCAAACTTGCTGATGGCGAACGAACTGTTGCCAGCAGCGGATGCCCTAGACCAAAGTTTAGAAACGATCGTATTGGCTCAACAAAGTCGTGCAGATCAAAGCGGACAGGGCATTAATCAGTCGATCAAAAACGTACTCACCACCATGCTGATTGCAGCGGCATTGGTTTTGTTTGCCGCGATAGCGATTTCAAAATACATGGGCAACACCATTGGTCGCCGAGTGAAAAACTTATCGGAGCGTGCAAAGACGATCGCTTCAGGGGACGTTTCTCAGCCTCCGCTCACTGTTGCTGGGAAAGATGAATTGGCAGACCTTACCGATTCGATTAACCGCATGAACCAATCGTTAGCGAGCATCGTGGCAGGGGTGAGCGAGAAAGCGCATCAAGTGGATACCAGCATGGGTGCTTTGTTGGAATCGGCACAAGTCACTTCATCGAATGTAGAACAGCAACAAACCAGCATTGTTGAAATGGGAAGCCAATTGGATGAAATCGCTTTAGCCGCGCGTAACACGCTAGATCAAGCCAATCAATCGGTGCAGAAGCTCTCTGATTCAAAAGGCGAGATTGAACAAGGTCGTGATGCTTTAGAGCAAAACAAAGTCACCATGGAAAGCTTACATGGCAGCATTGAAACCGCGAGTACGCAAGTGACGCAGTTAAGCAAAGAGAGCGAAGCCATTGGCCGAGTTACGGAGGTGATTGAAGGCTTGGCAGAGCAGACTAACTTACTGGCATTGAATGCGGCGATAGAAGCAGCGCGTGCGGGTGAGCAAGGACGAGGCTTTGCGGTTGTGGCGGACGAAGTGCGTATGTTAGCGACTCGCACTACTCAATCGACGACAGAAATCAACGGCATCATCAATGCGATTCAACGCTCGACTAATTCGGTAGTTGAGGAAATTGAACACAGCCAATCACTTGCGGAGCAGGGCGCGGAGCACATTGAAAAAGCGGTAACTCGTTTGCTTGTTACTACTGAGCAAATTGGCTCTTTGAATGAACAAATGGCAGAACTTGCGGCAGCGGCAGAGCAGCAATCTCATGCGACTAGTTCGATCACTGGATTGATGTCCGGTATTACTCAATCAGTGGATGAGGTTTCGAATAACAGCCAACGTGCATCAGAGACATCATTGCAAGTAAAAGAGCAAGTTACCGAGCTTAATCAACAGATGGCAACTTTCAAAACGGCGTAGATGAGGTTTACATCTGTTCATCGAATTTTGAGCGTTAACCAAATCGTAAAAAAGCCCAATCCTTTTCACACAAAAAGGGTTGGGGCTTTTTGTTGGATGATACGCCGATATTCGTCTACTTGCTCATTGGATTTAGCTATTTAAATCATAGCTAAAACCAAATTCTCTTCACCAAGGTGGAGTCGTAATATGGCTCCATCGGCAGCAAATACTGCAAAAGAATTTTTAAACTTTATACCAATCCCGGTAAGAGAATCGTTCGTTACTACGATTGGTATCATCCTTCTAGGAGCAAGATTATGAACAAACAAGTAAACCTAATTGGTCTAGACAGCGAACAATCAGCACAACTAGCTCAACAGCTAAATCAACTGCTAGCGCATTACCAAGTGTTGTACATGAACTCTCGCGGTTACCACTGGAACATCAAAGGTGCGCAATTCTTCGAACTGCACGTAAAATTTGAAGAGATCTACACGGATCTACAAGCAAAAATCGATGAGCTTGCAGAGCGTATTCTTACCTTGGGTCATACACCAGCGCACGCATTCAGCAACTACTTGGAAGCAAGTGAAATTAAAGAACATCAAAACGCGACTTCTGGTGAGGAGTGTGTACAAGGTCTGGTTCAAGGCTTTAGCGTTCTACTTCTAAAACAGCGTGAGATTCTACAAAACGCGGGTGAAGCAGGCGATGAAGGTACCGCGGCATTGATGGGTGACTACATCCGTGAGCAAGAAAAATTAATGTGGATGCTTAACGCTTACCTACAAGGCTAAGCGACGCATCGCCCAAGCACTCACTTGGGGGCGCATAAATAAATCGGGAATAAGTCAAAGGAGCACGCGAGTGCTCCTTTTGTTTATGAAAGTACCTAGTTAGTCGTGAACGTGCTTAAAAGACTGAAAATGTTCGAGTAAATCGGTCAGTTCTGTTACAGCAAGAGAGGCGGAGTCGTGGAATTGTGCAGTCGTATTGTGGTGAACAAGGCAGGATGGCATTTGGGCGTTGTATGCGGCTTGTAGGTCATAAAGGAAATCGCCCACATAAAGTACTTCATCTGGCATTAATCGCCACTCTTTGGCTAGGACTTGGAGTGATAAAGGATCAGGTTTTGCTGGGTAGCATTCACGAGTGAGGACATGTTCAACATCAATTCGGTTATGTTCCAACTTACGCTGCGTAGCGATCAAACAGTTGCGCGTTACTATCGCGGTTTTAACTTTATGCTGATGTAAGTATGCCAAAAGCTCGTGGCAACCCAGCATCGGAGATGATTGCTCTGCATCAGAAATTTCATGATCAAAGATGACATTATGGGCATGCTCTCTCTGATGTGGATGGTCAAGCTTATCAACAAAATCCAATAAATCTTCGTTTTGTGGACAGCCTAGTTGCTGACGAAGATCTTTGAAGTTCATATCGGAGCTGACGAGCGTATTGTCTAAGTCGAAAATAACGGCTTTGACTCTTTCAAGTTTTAATGGAAAAGGAACCATGATGACCTCGTACGACTTAAACCAAGCTATCTTTCTAAAAACAAAAGGTTATTGTTAATTTTAGATTCAAACGTGTTACTTGTACGAAAATAAATCACTGATACGTCACAAATTAAATAGTCTCAATAATGTTGGTGTTTGATTACTTCTCTTCAAGACGGAAAATTTTGCCTGTATCTGTTGAAAAATAGACATAGCCATTCGGACTGACGGTGATATCTCTTACTCGCTCGCCGAGGTCTTCCATTAATCGTGCTGATCCTTTTAGTTTGCCATTTTGAATGGATACCACGTTAATGTGAGCTAGTTTTAGTGCTCCCGCTAAAATTTTTCCATTTAACTCAGAGTACTTATCGCCACGATACACCACCATATTGCTTGGCGCGATAGACGGAATATAAACCAACTTTGGGTCTTCCATATTCGGTAAGCTTTTCGCTTCTCCAACGTCTAACGGTCCCCAATACTCTTTACCCTGAGAGACTTTTGCCCAGCCGTAGTTTGCACCTTTCCTAATCAGGTTGATTTCATCACCACCACGAGGGCCATGTTCAATCGACCAAAGCTGTTTTGTTGCTTCGTCGTAAAACATGCCTTGTGGGTTACGGTGCCCGTAACTCCATATTTCAGGGCGAGCCTCAGAAGTCTTGAATGGATTATCTTGTGGTACCGAGCCATCAAGGTTGAGGCGAAGAATGGTGCCTGCATGGGTTTGAGTGTCTTGCCCATTATCACGTTCGCCACGGTCCCCAATTGAGAAGTAAACCTTGTCATCGACAAACGCAATACGGCTGCCGTAATGACGACTGGTGTCCGTGATGGCGTCGGCGACAAAGACGTCTTTCCAACCCACAAGTTGATTGTTTTTCAATTGTGCGGTCGCTAAGGCTACAGTATTTCCTTTATCGGTACGTTTGCTGTAAGTAAAGAAAAGTTGTGGATTTTGTGGAGCGGTATTCGGCACTAGAGCTACATCTAATAAACCAGCTTGCCCACTGGTGTTCACATTCGGTACTTTGAAGAGGGTTTGCTGTTTTCCCGACGCAATATTAAGTAATGAAACGGTGCCGTTTTTTTCATTCACGATCATTTGTTGCTTATCGAGAAATTCAATTCCCCATGGGATTTGAAACCCATTGGCAACCTCATTGGCACGATATTCCGCAGCATCAATAGAAAAAGCTAGGCAAGCGAGTAGGGTCGCAGTGATCGTTCTCATGGTTCCTTCCAATATGAGTCCAAGATACTTAAAAACTAACACTAAAAGAGGACGTTTGGCAGGGTATGCGAACATAAAAAATCCCCAATACGAGATCGGGGATTGAATTAAGACTAGAGAATTGTTTACTTAGCGAGCCTACATCGCTTCTTCGAAGATCTTAGAGATCTCTTCGTGCGTTGCTTGTTTCGGGTTAGTGAAACCACAAGCGTCTTTTAGCGCGTTGTCCGCTAGGGTTGGGATGTCTTCTAGCTTCGCACCAAGTTCTTTAATGCCTGATGGGATGCCGACATCTTTAGCGAGCTCAACGATAGCATCAATGGCCGCCGCAGCACCTTGCTCTGCTGACATACCTTCAACATCAACACCCATTGCTTTAGCAACATCACGTAAACGCTCTGGACATACTTGCGCATTGTAACGTTGTACGTGAGGTAGAAGAATTGCGTTACATACACCGTGTGGCAGGTCGTAGAAGCCGCCTAGTTGGTGCGCCATTGCGTGAACGTAACCAAGAGATGCGTTGTTGAATGCCATACCTGCCATGAACTGTGCGTATGCCATTTGCTCGCGAGCTTCAAGGTTTTCACCGTTTTTCACTGCTGTGCGAAGGTGAGCTTGAATCAGTTCAATTGCTTTGATTGCTACCGCGTCAGTGATTGGTGTCGCAGCGATAGATACGTAAGCTTCAATCGCATGTGTTAGCGCATCCATACCTGTTGCGGCAGTAAGTGACGCAGGTTTAGCAAGCATCAACTCAGGATCATTCACTGACATCAATGGTGTTGTGTGCTTGTCCACAATCGCCATCTTAATGTGGCGCTCTTCATCTGTGATGATGCAGAAACGCGTCATTTCAGAAGCAGTACCAGCCGTTGTGTTGATTGATACGAGAGGCAGCATTGGTTTTGCGGATTGGTCAACGCCTTCGTAATCGCCGATCTTGCCGCCGTTTGACGCCACTAAAGCGATACCTTTTGCACAATCGTGCGGTGAGCCGCCTCCGAGTGAGATAACGAAGTCACATTCGTTTTCTTTTAATAAAGCTAAGCCATCATTAACGTTGGTGATAGTAGGGTTTGGTTGAGTGCCATCGTACACAACGGTTGCTACGTCGCGTTCAGTGAGAAGGTCTTGAACTTGTTTGACTACACCGATTTGGTTAAGGATCTTATCCGTAACGATCAAACCTTTTTTAAAGCCTTGAGATTGGATGCTGTCTGCTGCGTCTTTTAAACAACCAGCGCCCATTAGGTTTACCGTAGGGATAAAAAATGCACTTGTCATATTGGATAGCTCCGTCGTTATTTTTAATAATCTTTCTTAATTTGCCATTTACTGTCGCACACTCGTTTCCAGATTGAAGTTGATCTGAAGCAAGTTTACCTATTTAGAGGTATTTGCAAGAGAAAAACTGTGACAGTGATCTTGTTGCACAGCGTATAGGTGCAACACAGATATAAAGTAGAACAAATATGAAACCAGTGACGCAATCGATTGGCAAAAATTGATATCTAATACGGATATATCTCTAAATTAGACTAAAGTATAAAAAATCCCCATTAATAACTTAACTATCAATGGGGGTGGGAGGTAGGTTTATAAGTTATCTATCAATAATTAGGCAATATCAATCAGCTTTGATACTAACTTTTCGATACCTGATGCCGCTTGAGAGATATTCTCTGCCAACATATAAGCTGGGGTTGATAGAACGAGGTGTGTTTCATCAAAAACGATATCCTCGACAGAGCAAGTGATGTGCTCACCGCCCATTTGATTAAATGCTATCGAGATCGCTTCATCGTTGCCTACGGTGCCTTTCACGCCTTGATCATAAATCATCGGAATAATGACAGGTGAAATACACAGATAACCTGCGGGCTTTTTCGCATGAGCGAATGCGCGACATGCTTGAGCTACGTGTGTATTAATCGAGCACTCAGCTCCTGATACTGCGAAGTCAGTGAGGTTTTTAGCGGCACCAAAACCGCCAGGTAAGAGTAGGGCATCAAACTCATCTGGATTCAATCTTGCAACATCATCAATATTGCCACGTGCAAGGCGTGCAGATTCCACCAACACATTTCGTGTTTCGTCCATCTCTTCGCCAGTTAGATGATTAATCACGTGTAATTGATCGATGTTAGGAGCAAAGCAATGCCATGATGCACCTTCTTTTTCAATGGCATGGAGTGCTAATACGGCTTCATGCAGTTCTGTGCCATCGTAAACACCTGAACCACTGAAGATAACTGCGACTTTTTTCATTTGAGAATTCCTTTAGTCTGAGGTTTCCGTTTGTTGCTCTGTTTCTTTTAGATGCTGAGTGCTCGAATCAGTTTCGGCGATTTCTCTATCGTCGTCTTCTTCATCATAGTAGCGCACAACAAAAGGTGTAAGCATAACACTCGAGGGCAGAAAATGTTTCATATCGACTCCAACTGCGTAATGGAGTGATTTTTATACTGATTTTTATAAAACAGTACGTTGAACCTGATCATTTTTGAGTTAAGCTGATGTTTCCTTTGGCATTCGTGAGTGGTAGGTCACATGAAATCAGTGCAATTTCGTTTCACACTTTATGGTTGTATTGCGATCCTCTCTTGGAGTTGCTTACTTGGCATTGCCAGGTTGGTAACCGAGAGCCTAGGTCCCGTGGGCGGGGCAGCCATGTTGTACTCTCTCAGTTCTATTTTCCTTCTTATCGTAGTTGGCATTCCGAAGTTATCGTACTTTTCTCCAAAATATCTCGTGCTTGGTGGCGCGATGTTCGTTTGTTATGAAATATTTCTCGCTTTATCTCTGGGATATTCCAACTCGCGTGCGCAGGCTATTGAGGTGTCGATTGTCAATTACCTTTGGCCAGCACTCACCGTTTTGTTTGCGGTTTTAGGCAGTAACAAAAAAACAAACTGGCTGCTTTATCCAGCGGTTGCGCTGGCGTTTATCGGAGTCGCGTGGACGGTGAGTGGTGAAAATGGCTTATCCGTTACTCAGATTATGTCCAATGTCAGTAGTAACCCTTTGGTTTACTTTATGGCTTTCGCAGGAGCAGTTATATGGGCCTTTTATTGTAATTTAACCCAGAGGCAGCAATCCAAACATAACGCGATTACGTTGTTTTTCATTGCTACTGCTGTTTCGTTATGGGTGAAATATGCGTTTGCTGATGAGCCAGAGATGACTTTTTCATGGGAAGCAATGGGCTACCTTTTTGCTTCTGCGGCGTTGATGGCTGGTGGTTATGGTTTGTGGAACATCGCGATTGTTGGCGGAAACATGGTCTTTCTTGCGACACTTTCTTACTTTACGCCCATTTTCTCTGCGCTATTTTCTTCCATTATTCTTGGTGTGACGTTGAGTCCGAGTTTTTGGCAGGGGGTTGTGATGGTTACGGTGGGCTCTTTGCTTTGCTGGGTTGTCACCAAGGAGAAGCGTGAAGCTGCAGGTTAAACCAAAATTATCTGGTTTTATCTTTGCGCTGTATGCTCAAATGGCAGAAAGAAAAAGCTCCCTCGGTCGGGAGCTTTTTCTTTCGTGTTCTAACAGTTTGCGACGTTTAAATGGAGTTGCAGTTTAAATCTGTGTTTCGACAGACGTTTCGTTAACTGAGTACGAGTTTGTTCCAACTTATCTAATGCGATGGTGTCGTCATCGACGTGCAAATCGATGTTAATACGAAGCTCTTGGCCCACTTTAGTGATACCCGCTAACTTCAGCTGGTGGTCAGATGTTTTTTCTATCTCTAGTACATCATTGCCAACGACCTGACATAGCTCTTTGCTTGGTGTCATCATTAGTAGCTCACGTAGTGCACCAACCAACATATCAAAAGGAACTTTCAGAAAGTAGAAGCCCATTAGCACCATCATCATAGGATCGGCATAAACCGCATATTCAGCGAATGGCGTTAGTGATACAACCCAAGCAGCAACAAATCCTACCGTCACCGCTACACTTAATAGCGTATCCATCTGCCACTGTTTTTTCTCTGCTTCAATCAAGCCTGATGAGAAGCGACGGCTGCGTTTAGCCATAAACCACCAAGCGTAACCACAACCGATGACGTTTACGATGCCGAATAGAGTGGCAATAGAAGCATCGACTTCACGGCCTCCGGACATCAATGCTGAAATTGCAGAGTAAAGAGAAAAGCTTACAACCACTAAAATAACAGCCGCTTTTATCGCAATAACGATTGGCTCTAAGACCGCTTTTCCAAATGGGAATACAGATTTTGAGGGCTTGTTAATATAGTAGGAAGCGGCCAGTGACAATAAAGTTAACAGTAAGCTGACCAAAGAGTAAACACCGTCAAAAACGATGACAATTGATCCTACAAGCAAGCCAAGTACCATACCACCAGCAGCGAACCCAGATGCTAAAAGGGCTGAAATGGTTAGAATACGGTTTTCGTTTTTGCTTGTCCTGTCACACATAAAAGATGCCTTTAAATTTTAATACCTTACTATTCTTCTCGCATAAGGTAATTTAGGCAACCACTAAGTGAGCAGGTTCTAATCTAAAAAGTTGCGTTTTTGTTTATGTTCTTATAAAACAATAACTTGCCGCATGATCTTGGTGCCAATAAAATTGGCGCTCACTGATAAAATGTTTAGAAGTCAAATAAATACTCGCTCAATTTATCCGCTAACCATGTCATTGCTGGGTGCTCAGTTTGACCGTTAGGTGAAAACATACAGTAGTCTTCTTGTGTCAATCCGTATGTATGCTTGATAACGGCGAGCTTTTGCTGGCGAAGGTAATGGCGGATTAATGGTTCTGGCAGTACACCCCAAGCGTCTTCTTCTAAGATGGTGTTAAGCATGTAGTCAAAACTTGAAAAGCCAATGTATCGAGTCGAGAAAGGCTGCAGTTCAGGGTTGTCTTTCTCATTTAGGTACACCATCAATGCTTGCATCTGACTGCGTAGATCTTCGTCTGAGACTCGGCGCATCTTACTTAGGCGATGTTCCGCACTGCATACTGACATCATACGTATCTTGCCTAGCGGGTTATACACGATACGAGGATCGTCGACGCGCTCATAATCAACACCAAAGGCAAAATCCACTTGGTGGGTACTGACTAAGTTGGCTAAGTCGCCACTGGATGCCAAGATTAAGTTGAAGGTTGTGGAAGGGAAGCGGTTATTCAGTGTATGAGAAAGCTCCTGCCAGAGATCATCAGGTAAGGAGTCGTCACGTGCTACCCAAACTTCCGCGTTAAAACCTTCTGAGATTTGAGCACAGGTTTTTCTTATCCGCTGTGCGATGATAAGTAGGTGTTCGCAATCTTTGTAAATGGCTTTCCCAGCTTCAGAGAGAGTGAGCTGGTTGCCAGTTCGGGTAAACAACTCAACGTTGAGATCTTTCTCTAAAGCCTTAATCGACATACTGAGTTTGGTGCGATTACAATCGAGTTGCCTTGCTGCTTCAGAAACAGAACCACACTCAGCGATGGTGCAGAAGGCTTCTACTTGAGTTAAGTTCATGATTTGACACAACCAATAAATGAATTCAAATAATTTGGGTATTATGCAGATATGCTCCCAAAGCCGTGAAAGATTATCGAAAAAAACGCGAATCCGCCAGATAAGTCTATGGTCTTTTAACGGTTTTGCGGTAATCTATGTGGGTTACAAAAAGTGAACATGGAGGCCACGATGGCACAAGATTGGGACGGCTTAGCAAAAAACTGGGAATCAAATCCAGCAACAGAGCAATTTGCGCAGTCGGTGTTTGAGCAGTTACAACAGCTAACTCAGCTTGATGGCATTAAAGTACTAGATTTTGGATGCGGAACAGGGCAGTTAAGTCAACGATTGTCACCGATGGTTAAAGACATCGTAGCATTAGACGCATCGGAAGCCATGATTGAAGAACTCGATAAAAAAGAGCTTGCCAATGTAGAACCTGTCGTAGATGCATTGTCTCGCGGCTTGGTCGCTCAGCATCCAGCGTTTCGTGGACAGTTTGACCTAGTAGTTGCATCGTCAGTTTTAGCGTTTGTGGAAGACTTAGACGCGTCATTAAAAATCTCGCATTCTTTACTTAACCACGGCGGTTACTTTGTTCATTTTGATTGGATTGCAGAATCTGAACAAGACGGTTTTACCCTTGCGAAGTCTAAACGTGCTTTGAAAGATGCAGGTTTTACTGAGGTTGAATCGCAACACGTTTTTGACATTACATCTGACGGTAAAACGATGTCGGTATTAATGGGGCTTGGTCGCCGTTAATACTGAATAAAGAACACCACATGATAAAAGCGAGCTACCTAGCTCGCTTTTTTCTTATCGGTTGAGGGTATGTACCTAAGTTAATCTCACTTGTTCTTCAACCTGTCGCTGGGGGTGTAAGCAAAGTGGTTCTCTAACAACCAAGTGTTCTGAGGTTATTTTTGGGCGACTATCCTGCGGATCTCCTCCAACACTTCAGGGTTGGCTATTGCGCCTAAATTTTCTACGCTCCGATTGTTAACGACTTGCTTAACGGCTAACTCAACCAGTTTTCCCGAACGGGTCTTAGGTATATCGCTTATTGCGTAAATTGCACTAGGTACATGCCTTGGAGAACATGCAGACTTTAGCTGTGCTTTGATGGAGGCGATCATCTCGTCGTTGAGCTCTATCCCTTTCATTAATTGGACAAACAGCCATATTTGTTCGTTGCGATCGACTTCTTTTCCTACTGCGATGGAATCTAGAATACCGTCTATACTGTTCACTTGCTGATAGATTTCGGCCGTGCCGATTCTTACGCCACCGGGATTCAACGTGGTATCACTTCGACCATAAAACACGTATCCACCAACGCTGGTTTGTTCAACATCGTCGCCGTGGTGCCAAATATTGTCGAACTTATCCCAATAAGCACGATGATATCTCTCCCCGGTGTCGTTCCAAAAGCCAGCGGGGAAGTTGGGCAATGAATTGGCACAAACCAACTCACCGCGCTCTCCGATTACGCTATTACCCTGCGGGTTAAAGACTCTGACATCGACCCCTAATCCCGCTGATTGGCACTCTCCTCGATAAACGGGAGAAATAGGGTTGCCTAACACAAAGCAGCCACAAATGTCTGTCCCGCCTGAGATCGATGCGAGGTGGACATCTTCTTTAATGTGCTGATAGACATAATCAAACTGTTCTGGATACAGAACCGAGCCCGTTGAGCAAATGGTTTTCAGACTTGGAAATGCATCACTTTTCGGCGGAGAAAAAGAAACTTTTTCCAATGCCTCTAGGTATTTCGCCGAAGTTCCAAACAGCGTCACTTCGGCTTGTTCAGCGAGGTCCCAAAGCACGTTATGAGTGGGATAAACAGGGCTACCATCAAAAATTACTAAACATGCGCCGCTCGCGAGTGAAGAAACGTGCCAGTTCCACATCATCCAGCCACAGGTCGTGTAATAAAACACTCTGTCGTTCGGTTGGATGTCGCAATGCAGTTGATGCTCTTTCAAATGGTTAAGCACTGTTCCGCCGACGGAATGAACGATGCATTTCGGTTTGCCTGTCGTGCCTGAAGAATAGAGCACAAATAGCGGATCGTTAAAATTAACACGAGTAAAAGTCAGCGCTTCAGGTGTGTATTGATTCAGGACGTTTTGCCAATCTTGAGTGCAGACGTCGCATTCAAAAATGTGTGGTTTCAGGTAGCTAATTTGGCAAACCTGTTTAAGACCATCAAGATGATCCGCAATATGCTGGTTTTTCTCAGACATATCGAAAGTTTTGCCATTGAATGTATAGCCATCACAAGTAAACAGGATTTTAGGTTTCACTTGACCAAAGCGCTCCAAAACGCTTTCAACGCCAAAATCAGGTGAGGTAGAAGTCCAGGTTGCCCCTAAACTGGTGGTTGCTAACATGGCTATCACCGTTTGAGGTAAGTGAGGCAAATAGCCAGCGACGACATCACCTTGCTTGATTCCACATTCTTTCAACCATTGCTGGACACTCGAAACTTCTTCACACAATTGTTTCCATGTGTAGGTTTGCTTTTCTTCACGTTCATTTTCAAACCAAATCGCGAGATCATCGGGTTGGTGACACGCGTAGGTTAGCAAGTTTTCTGCGTAGTTAATTTGTGCGTTTGGGAACCATTTTATGTCTCTATTTTCGACGGGTTGCTGCCAGCGACTTTCTGCTTGCTTCTTTACGGTCTCTCCTTGAGTACCAATGACGTCGCAGAATAACCAGACTTCTTGCCAAAATTTTTCCACATGATCGAGCGACCATTGATGCAGATCGGCGAAGTTTTCAATGGTATTTCCTTGTCGATTAATGTGTTCAATAAACTGTGTGATGTTGGCTTCTTCGATACGACTTTCGCTCGGTTGCCATACTTTGCTGCTCTCGCGCATAGGTCCCTCTATAACAAAGTGGTAACAGATTTTAGTTTGAGAGGAATACACGATAAAGTCAAACAAGCTAGATATTATATCGTGTCATAAAAATCATGCAGTTACAATGTGTTGTAAACAATATGTTACATCAAATCGATACTGAGAAAATCGTGTAGGGATTGGAAGCTCTCAAGACTGAAGATAGGCTTAATGTAAAGGATTTGTTAATGGAGATGTACCGTGACTCAGTATCGTTCTAAACCCGTAAACCAGGAAGGCAGGGTTGAATGGAGCCGTGAAGAAGACGCCATTTGGCGAGATTTGGTAACACGACAAATGGGTGTGATCCAAAACAGAGCTTGTAAGGCTTATTTACACGGTTTAACGCTGCTTGATTTACCTCAAGACCGCGTTCCTCAATTGCCAGAAATTAATCGTGTCCTGAGGGAGACAACAGGTTGGCAAGTGGAGCCCGTTCCTGCGCTTATTGACTTCGACCGTTTTTTTAATCTGCTCGGTAATAAGCGCTTTCCCGTCGCCACATTCTTGCGTACCAGAGAAGAGTTCGATTACTTGCAAGAGCCGGATTTCTTCCATGAAATATTTGGTCATTGTGCGATGTTAACCAACCCAGATTTTGCTGCATTTACCGAACATTATGGTCAACTAGGGCAAGCCGCTACACCAAAACAAAGAGCGTATCTCGCTCGTCTCTACTGGTTTACCGTAGAATTTGGCTTGGTGAAAGAAGGGGACAAAACCAAAATTTACGGTGGTGGTATTCTCTCGTCTCCTGGCGAAACCCTCTACGCATTAGAGAGTGATGTAGCAATTCGCGACCCATTTGAATTACAAACTGTGCTGAGAACGCCTTATCGTATCGACATCATGCAACCGAAGTACTACGTGATTGATGACTTTTCTCAGCTCTTTAAAATCAGTCAGTTAAATTTATTGAAACAAGCCGATCTAGCGATTGAAGCTGGACTGCTTCCTCCACTTTTTGAACCAAAGGAACCTGCTCATGTTGAATGAACAAAAATGCGAAGCTTGTAGTATCGATGCCATTGCACTAAGCAAAGAAGAACAACAATCTCTGCTGCTGCAATTGTCTGATTGGCAGATCATTGAAAGAGAAGATATACCTCAACTAGAAAAGGCATATAAATTCAAGAACTTCAAACAAGCATGGGCTTTCAGTAACAAAATCGCGGAACTGGCAGAAGATGAGTTCCACCATCCTTCTATTTTGTTGGAGTGGGGTAAGGTCACCGTAACTTGGTGGAGTCACTCTATCAAAGGTCTGCATAAAAACGATTTTATCTGCGCATCAAAGTGTGACGCACTAGCATCGGCAGAGTAGGACATTACCTCACACAAAAAACGCCCGGCTTTATGCCGGGCGTTGTGTTTCTAAATGACTTTTACATTGCTTTATAGGTTAATTCGGAAGACGGATGTCGTGCCAGATACTTCATTGCCAACAGCGATAAAATGACCACCATTACGGGTAAAGTAATTGATGGATTCTGGGCCTAAATCGCCTGCTTTTGGATTGTATGTGTCGTTGGTGCATTCGCCATCTTCCACTTCTGTACACACTGGCTGATTGTAATCACGACGGTTTACGTAATGTAGGAACTGCGCTTGTTTCGGATCGGTAATGTCATAAATCATAATACCGCCTTGGCGCTCTAAGCCGATGAACACGTAATGGCGACCGTTAATTTGTGCTACTTCAATCGCCTCTGGCTCAATGCCTTTGTCGTCGCTGCGGTCATCGCCACTGTCATTGTTATCGTTGGTACTGTTGAAGTTCTTGCCTTCATTCAGCAGCGCGATAGTCGCGAAATCGTCATCGCTATCAAAGACCAACTTGCCTTTTTCATCCCAAATCGAGAATGAACGCGCGCCAAATGCTTGAACCTTATCTTGTGCAGAAAGCGTTTGTTCCGGCTTAATCACTTTTAAACGCGCGAGTTGTTTGTTGTCTTTTAGTGCCTCTGCCAATGGGTGTTCTACTGCCACTTTCAGCTTCTTACCGCGCACTTCATCAATATGGCTTAAACAGGTTCCTTGCTCAGATGTGTATTCATCTGTACCAAGGAAATCGTCTTCATCCCACATAAAGCCTGCTTTGTCGCACAGTTCTTGAGTGGTTTTGAATCCGTACTCACGTCCGTCGCCTTCATTCGCAGATACGATGTAAGTACTCCCGTCCACTGAGTAGCTGTCGATGGTGTCAGGCATAAATAAGCCAACCAGTTGTGGGTAGCTTTTCAAGTTTCCAATAATTTTGTCTTTGTTGGATGCATCGAGTTTAGCGTCCGACCAAGACTTCTCACCTAAGCCAACAATTTTTTCTACCGACTTGCTCACTGGATTGACGATTGCCATGGCGTTATTTTCTTGTAGCGCGACATAGATTTTACCGTTATCTGCAAAAGTGAGGTATTCAGGCTCTAGATCTTGAGCGATGGTGGCGTTTGGCCCCGAAATACGCACATTCATTGGAAGCTCTGCTTTTCGTGAGCCATCAAATTCGTTAAAGCCAATTTGTGTCACTTCTGTTTGAGTAACGCCAAGGTTCAGATCGATCAGAGTGACGCTACCTTCAGGATCGACGCTGTAATCGCTGTTTGGTTCGCCCTCATTAGCGGTTGCGATGTATCGGCCATCTTTCGAGAAGCCAACCATGTCTGGCAATGCGCCTGTTGGGAAAGTCATGACTAATGACAAATCGTCGGAGCGGTATAAACCAACAATACCATTCGCTTGTTTATTACTGTTTTCAATCGCAACCGCGACCAAACCATAGAATACAGCGACACTGTTTGCAGCGCCAATTTCAATGTCCGCTGCTTCGCCAGCGCTGTTGAGATCAATGAATGCGGTTTGCATTGGTACGCCGTTGTCATCCATAGAAAGTACATCGACACGTTTTGCTTCAGCATTGACCACATAGAGCTTATCCGTACAAGCGTCATAACTGACGATTTCAGCTGCCGATGTGTCGAATGGGGCATCAGCAACGGATGTCCCGATAAACGTTAACCCTTGAATTGAAGTTTCCCCAGCAACGGGCGCAGTGGTAGGTTTGCATTGTGTAGCGAATGAAGCCACGGTATCTTCGGGTTGTGATGAACACGCGATGGCAAGTGATGACAATGCGAGTGCACCGATTGCCTTTAAAGGGGTGATCATGATATCTCCTTATCAATCCTATAGGTTGTCAATCAGCATGGGTTTTATGCTGCTGTCCATTTCCGCAACTGGAATGATAGAGCGCTGAATGACGTGTGATTTGGTAAGGCTCTGAATATATGTATGATTGATGACTCTTATATTGGCTTTTTATGAAACTAATGTGTCATCAAAATGATGAAGTAGGGATAGAGGAATAATGGAATTAAAATCGTTTTTAGATTTATTGGCAGATTCACCAGAGCAGGTCGAGTTTGAAGCAACGATGGCGGTGATCGAAGATAACTATACGTTTGAGCCAACCGCTTTTGTTAATGGTGAGACACAAAACAATGCAGGCGAGAACAACGGTTCGTGTAAGATCTTCGCTTTCGGTTTGCTAAACAACCTAGACAAAGAAGCGACGCTAGCCTGCTTTGGCCGTTTTTATCGTGAAGATGTATTGCAGCATCCAGAGAACAGCGATCACCAGAATATTCGTAATTTTATGGTGACAGGGTGGGAAGGCATTAAGTTTGAAGCGTCCGCTTTAACCGCTAAATAAACACCAGTCAGAAAACGATGATCAGTAAGCCAGTCGTATTACGCGACTGGCTTTTTTTCTAGACATTTTCGGCATAAACACAGCTGGTTGGCGCTTGGCTTGGGTAAATCACGGGTTTCAATAGTAAAGCACCAACAGGTTTCTTTGCCTGCGGTGATATCACAATGGGCTTGAGTCCCGCATTCAGGACAATTGTGCGTTGAATCTTTTCCTGCGATTTGTTCGATAATCGCATCTCGTTGGAGATCGGTTTTGTCTTTCCATTGGATGATTTCATCCATCGTTCGGTGACAACCAGAGCATATTCCGGCGTTATTTTTACATGCTGCTCGACAAGGTGACTTCATTGCTTTCTCGTTCTCATTTTTTATGCCGCGTACTCTAGCACAAAGCGAGTCAAAGCCGCCAAAATAAACGTGAGTGCGATTTGCTGGTGAGGAGAGGGCGGCAGTGATATTCTTGGACGAGTTACCTAAAATCTTTGTCACTTATGTTAGAAAAAGAAAACCTCATTAAACTCGCTAGAGTGCAAATGCCATTTGGAAAATATGCAGGGCGAGTGTTAATCGACCTACCTGAAGAATACTTACTGTGGTTCGATAAAAAGGGCTGGCCAAGCGGCGAACTAGGGGGTTTGCTCAAGCTGTGTTTAGCGCTCAAAATTGAAGGCTTAGATAGTGTCGTGAAGCCTTTGAAGCGTATGTAACTAGCCACAGAAACTCCCACTTTTAATGAAAAGACTTATTATGAATTTTGATATCGATGCACTGAAACACCACCAATTGGTCGAAGATGGTAAATTAGAGGGATGTTACATTCATCAGCCAGCTCAAGGTAGCCAGCAAGATGACAAAGCTGTTTTGGCAGAGCGCCAAGCGTTGGAAAAAATGGGGTATAAGGTAATACAGGTTAAAGCTAAAGGCGGGACAACAACGTTTGCCGAGGCGATGCAAAAGCTTGCGAAGGAAACTGGTCACCTGCCTAAGGAGTAAGTGAGTGTAACCTGCCACAGCTTCCCTAGTTATTCCACGATACCATGTGTTTTCATCAAAAGAGCCAGACCGTTAGGCTGACTCTTTTTTGCTCCAAACCCGTTGAGAGCTTAAACATTGATCGTATCAATAAATTCCGTCAGTAGAGAAACCAGTTAGTTGCATAAATAACGAGAAGGACTAGAAGACCTAGAAGGAATGGGAAGGTTAGCATCATTGCGAACTTTTTCTTGAAGCTTGGTTTATCGAATACCACGCCTTCGGCCTCCCTTACTCTTCGCTCTTCATCAAAATGCCATTTAATAGCTAAGTAGGCTCCAATACCTAGTACAATAAGCTTAAAAGCGCCAGCAAAGTACGGAAAGAAGTTAGCCCAACTGTCGTTCATTATCCATCTCTCTCAAATTAAATATGGGCTTTACGGTAGCAGAATCCAAGGTTTATGTTTAGTGCTCTCCCAATGTCAGGCGCCCTGGCTAGCACAAGCCTACTGCTCGTGCTAACTGACCACAACTCTCTTTACAATATACTTAGTTATTAATAATTTAATAGAAAAGGACTAGAACACTTATATCAGTGGCGTGTCTGTATGGTTTGTAACGTTTTTGCCCCATTCCAATTTACCTCGTTTGATCGTCTCTTTGCCTAATAGTTCCCATTTATAATGATCTTGCGTGGTTCAAGGCCCATTTCATCCAATGTTACCGTTGTCTGCCCATCAACATGTGCAGTATAGGGTCTGAGTTTTGAGTGGATACAATCTTCTCGGATTAGCCACCATATCGTTCACGATGACCAACAGCCAAGGTCAGGTCACGCGTTTGTCTCACAGCCCAAAAGTGCAAGTGAGAACCGCGGTCACAGTAAAGAATTTGTTTTGTATCATCTTGGGTTTGCCATCGTGCCAAGATTTATGATGGAGAAAGAGTTAGCTCGAGGAGATTAAGTTCGCATCCTATTTGATGTGCACGACTTGGAGAACTCGACTTATGCGGGTACTACTAATAGAAAGCTTCGATGCCGCTTCGAGTTGAGTTCTTGAAGAAAAAGGCCGGTGCGTTTGAATAGCATCGAACGCCACCTATTAAACTCAGTATTCCCGAAAGCAAAGCCCACCGAAAAGCGGGCTTTGTTCTCTTTTAGTAACGAGAGTAACAACTAGTAGTTAGCTTGAATGCTGACACCGCTATAGTTTGAGTAACCTTGAATCATGACGTGATAACGTCCACTTTGTGTCGCGCTGACCGTACATGTTTCATTGTTACCGTATTTGAAAGGTCGGCAGTCCCATGCGTTCAGTGCTGGTTTTGCACCAAAACGGAGATACAAATCCGCATCACCGCTGCCACCATACATTTGTACGGTTAAGCGCTGCCCAGCTTCTACATCAACATAGTAATACGCTACTTGACCGCTTGAGCCACTTAAACCGCTCACTGGCACGCCCGAGGTTAACTTCCCTTCTGGGTCCGGTGTTGGATCTGGGCCACCACAGTCTTGGCCACAATCAGCATCCGTTAAGCTATAAAGCAGCTTGTTCACGCTGCCTCTTGTGTCCGTCACCTTTCCGCTTGTTGCGCGGCTAACGATCAAGGCCTCTACTTGACTTGGAGACAGTGAACTGTTTTCTTGAAGATATAATGCTGCTACACCCGCCACATGTGGCGTCGCCATCGAAGTACCACTAATGGTTTTGTAACCACCGTCATACCACGCAGATTTGATTTGTGAGCCTGGCGCAAACACGTCCACACAACTGCCCCAGTTTGAAAAACTCGAACGTGCATCCGTGCTTGTGGTCGAACCGACAGTCACTCCTGTAGCAACGCGCGCTGGAGAGTAGTTACAAGCATCGGCGTTGGAGTTACCTGCTGCTAGCATAAAGCTGACACCTGATTGAACCGCACTTTGCACTGCGCTATCTAGAGCAACAGATTGACCGCCACCTAAACTCATGTTGGCGACTGAAGGTCCGGAAGCGTTCGCAGCTACCCAGTCCACACCGGCAATAACACCAGACGTAGAACCCGATCCGGTACAGCTCAATACTCTCACGCCGACAAGGTTGACGTTTTTCGCAACACCATACAAGCTGCCGCCAATGGTGCCCGCAACGTGTGTCCCGTGTCCATTACAGTCACTTGCATCTGCATCGTTGTCGACAAAGTCATACCCTGAAACTGAGCGACCACCGAACTCAACATGTGCATTATTCACACCAGTATCGATAACATAAGCCGTTACCCCAGTCCCATCAAAGTTGGCACTGTAGTTGTTATCGAGTGGCAAGTTACGTTGGTCGATTCGATCTAGTCCCCAAATGGCATTGGTTTGATTTGCATCTACCGAGACTATTGGGTCAAGCGATAGGATTCTGTCTTGCTCAATGTAGTCCACACGAGGATCAGAACGTAGATCTTGTAGCTGCTCAGGGCTCAAGTTAGCGACAAATCCACTTATCGAGTGGTCAAAAACCGACTCCACTTTTATCGAATACAAACTGGACATGCGGTCTACAGACTGTTGCGTGAATTGCTCGAATTCCGTTGAATTGCTCACCATCATTTGCGGTTGTTGAAATACCACAATATAGCGATCTGCAATGGCGATGTCGTTCGGTGCAAGCATTAATGTGGCAGGCAATGTGTCGGGAGCTTGTTGTAACTCTGCACTGTCCGCAATCTCATTGGGTTGCGAAAAAGCGAGAGAAGAATGAAAACAGAGCGCGGAGGTGATACAACAACTTAGTAGTTTCTTTAACATAAAATGTTCCTTGAAATCATAGTCTTGTTGATTTTACCTAGTACCAAACTGTCAACACGAAAACACAGACAATCAGCGTAGTACGCTCAATACGTGCTGCAGTGACGTTACACAAATCAAACTAGACAATGAGTAACCATATGCATAATTGATAATAATTCGCATACTCAGAAACATGATCAATAACTAAGCTTTATTGAAATTGAAATGCAAAGATTCATTTAGATTTAGAGCAAAATCCCTAAAATAGAATAATTCTACACACCTAGCTTATTGCCTGTTATATACACTATTCTTACCGATAATTTACGCAATAAAAACCTAACTATCTTTTCATTGGTCATGACTCAAATTGGTTGATAGATGTTAATATAGCCACCTGGTTTCTGATGTTTTTTAACTCATGGCTACTATCTAAGTTCAATGTCGTTTCTGTAATAAAACAGAGCCCGTCCGTGAACATGGAAAATGGCATTCTGGCTTTCCTCGTTTCAGGTGTATCGAGTGTCGAAAGGGCTTTCAACTCGATTAAGTTTACGAAGCCCGCAAGCCAGATGTAAAAGAAAAAATTGTCGATATGTCAATGAATAGCTCTGGAGTTAGGGGAACAGCACAAGTGTTGAATGTCGCATACAATATGGTATTGAGCACTTTAAAAAAATCTCGCCAAGGTAAGTAACCTCAATACCTTTCGATAGAGCAAATATAAGACTAATTTGTAAACTTGAAAGGCTAGCTGCATTGGTTGAAGAATATGAGGAAAAACACTTTCCCATTTAAGAACTGCAACACACCTTTGCCCCGTTATGTGCTTTGAACCCAAGTGCGAACATAGATTTTCAGTTGACTGACATACAAAAAGTAATGATTGTCAAAAGGCAAGATCTGAACCCGTTTTCACTCCAGAGTTGTTTTAATCGAGTGTACTCTGCCAACTTACCGAGAGAAAAATACATTAAAGGGAAGCGATACACGCAAAGGATAGAGCGAGTAAATCTGACGCCAGAACTCGCCTTAAACGACGCGTTCGAAAAACGATTGCTTTATCCAAGTCGGAAGAAATGCACAATAAGGTGTTCGGTACCTTCAGGAGTTAAATTACTAATCAATAGGTTGGAGTCACGACCCAATTTTTTCTTGCCATATCTGATTTAATAATTCGTATTTTTGCTAAATATATTCTAGTTTCATAGTTAGCATAAATTAAGTGTGTTGCTTTTTACATAAACGGGACCATTTCTAATAAGCCATACTTCTTGGAGACATATAGTTTCTCGATTGGTCCGATTTGATGATTTTAAGTCCGCTCTAATTCAATAAAATGCCGTTATAGAGTGCATACAGAGTGAAGGAGGCGCAATATGAACCATCATGGAATTAATCAACCAAGAGGCTTGAACTCTACCGCCGCAAAAGAAGGTAGATTTGGTCACTTGTTTTCAAGTTTACCCCGCTTAATTTCTGACCCTAACGAGCTAGAGGAGGTAGGAAAAGTCGGCGGGGTAATGGATGAAGATACACATGGGAGTATTGGCTCGACAACTACACCACTAGGTTATGTTTTCCTAGGTCAGTTTATAGATCATGATATAACTCTTGATGTAATTTCTAGTTTTAATAAAATTAATGATCCTGAGGCTATACAGAATTTCAGGACTCCAGCGTTGGATCTTGACTGTATATATGGCTCAGGGCCTGAAGCTAGCCCATATTTATATTTTCAAGCGCCTAAAGATGGTACTGATCGTGAAAAAGCCATTAGTGGAAGGCACTTACTTACCCTTAAAGATGACCTCGTTCGAGCTCCGAGTTATCCTGATGGAAATACTAAAAGAGCTGCCTTAATCGGTGATCCACGCAACGATGAAAACCGAATAGTATCTCAGATTCAGCTTACAATGCACTTCTTCCACAATGCCGTTGTTAATTATATTTTGGATAATTTGGAGAAATTGAAGTTACATGAGCATGAAATATTTGAAGAAGCTCAGCGGTTAACTCGCTGGCATTATCAGTGGGTCATAGTTAATGATTTTCTGAAAAGAATTGTAGGAAAAGAACTTGTCGAAGATATCTTATACAATGGGAAAAAACTCTATCAAGATGAGGGTAAGCCCTACATCCCTGTTGAATTTGCCGTAGCTGCTTATCGTTTCGGACATACTATGGTCACTAAGAAACTAAAATACAATGCTAAACATCTAAATGTTGAGCTTTTTGGACCAGAATTAGGAGATGGATTTAGTGTTAACCAAGCCGGAGCCGCAGATATGGAAAATTTCTTCGGTCCCAAAGCTCAAACTGCAGGTGCTGTTAATATTCGTATGCAAGGTGACCTGCTTAAACTTCCATTCATGCCTTGCGATACTCCGCCAGCTATGCTCTCACTTGCTACTAGAAACCTATTGCGCTCACAGTCCTTTGGTTTACCGTCGGGCCAGAATGTTCACATTGCCGTTTCTGAGGCTTGCGGAATAAACCTAGACTCACCGGACTTAAGTGGTTTGGGGTTCCCTGAAGGTATAACCAAGAGTACCCCACTTTGGCTGTATATCCTGGCAGAAGGTGCGCTTTCTGGTGGTCAGCAGCTAGGCCCTGTTGGTGGTCGTATTGTAGCCGAAGTTCTCATTGGGCTTTTGGAAAATGACAACACCTCTTACCTCGGTAGAGATCGTTCTTGGTATCCATCTTTTGTAGAAAAAGATCAAGAGTGGGATATGGCCGCGTTAGTTAAATTTGCAGAGAAAGCTCGCTGAATATTATGGGTTGAAAAATCAGCATAATAAGGTAGTTCAGTCGTCGCGTCAGATCTGACAGTGGCTGAGTGATGGTATAACGCTTAATAGCGTTATTGGCATTTAAATTTGATGCGCATATTTTATATGATTTTGTGATAAATCACTTGCTCATGCGGTCAGCGTTCTAGCACATATGTTTATAGGAGATAAGCAATGCTATTCATGGTCACAAACAGAAAAGTAAAAAACGGTGAGTATAGTGATGAAGAAAGAGCGAACTTTAAATATGACTATCAGTACGCCTACAATTTAGGTGTCAGAGAAAAAGATAAATTTGAAAAGACCGGAAAAAGAGGCTTTGAGGCTGCTTTACTCTCTGAACTAAAAAGAATTAAAAAAGAAGAAAATACCACACCAAAAATTGGAATTTATATACACGGTTATAACAATGACTATCAAGACAGCATAGATGAAATTGTAGATCTTGAGAAAGAGTTATCTCCAATTGTTAAGTACTCACCGATTATTGTCGGTTTTTCATGGCCGTCAACAGGGAAGACATTAAACTATCTGTCCGATAGAGAAGAAGTTCGTGACTCTGTCGGCGCGTTTACCCGATTTCTAAAAGACATCAATGATTTTATTATTAAAAATGAGCGGGACTGTTTTTCAACCACATTTTGTATAGCTCACTCTATGGGTAATTATTTACTTAGGAAAGGTATGGAGTATTTGTCAGACGACCTAGGTAGACCTATTGGAAGAATGCTATTTGATGAAACGGTCCTTCTCGCTCCGGATATTGCATCAACTGATATAGAGATAGATGGGAAAGGAGCCTATATCGCTGAATTTTCGAGGCGTGTGCATATCTATTACTCAAAGCATGACAGGGCATTAAAAGCTTCCAGCGCAAAAAGGTTCGGCGCTAACCGATTAGGTCGACACGGGGCAGATGATTATGACAACTTACCTGCTAATGTGGTTGTAATTGATGCAAATAAGTACGCGAATGAAACGGAAATAAAGGGCAAGACCGATCGGGTCGGAGATCAAGTATCTGTGCATAGCTCTCACAGATACCACTCCAAAATACTTGAGGATTTAGTTAAAGTTATCTCTAGTATTGACCGTGATCAGATTGAAGGAAGGAAAAGAGTCGATAAGGGTCAGCATGAACTTCCGAAAGGCAATCACTATGAACTAATTTAACAGGTATAAGTGATTCTAGGAGATAAAAATGAAATCAATTTCAATTGAAGTTCAAAAACAAGGTAATGAATGGAAAGAGGATATTGAGAAATCCTTAGAAATATTTCATGAAAATTATGATATTAATGAGTCTATGGGTTCAGATGGTAATCCTTCAGTAATTATAGAAATATTAAATTTATCAAAAGACGTTTTACCTCATATTCTCACTTTTACCTTAGGCTACATTTCTCGAAATAGAGTTAAGAGAATTGTTGTTGGAGAGTGGATAATAGAAAACCCTACTAAAAATATGATAAAAGTATTTGAGGAAAAGCTAAAAAAAGAAATGGAAGATGATTTGAAATAATAGGATTAAAATATGTCTAACAAAAAGAATATTGATGAAATAATCAGATCTACCATAGAAGATTTACCGAACAGGTTTATAGAAAAAATAGATAGACATAGTTTTAAACCATCAACTTATGCTGAGCATGGCTTGAGTTGGATTGAGAAAAAAATTCGACTATCTCAACCAGATGCAAAGGTACATACACCATTTATGGCGACAGCACTTTATGGTGCATATATGGATGAATTTGATGAGTGGCGTTGTTGCTTCCCTCATATTTTTAAAGACTTTGATACATTTCAAGGGTGTCTTATTGAAAGTAAGAATTTGCGCGCGTCTGCACTAAATTTTAAATCAAGAAAAGATATAAAAGATTGGCGTGGACGGCCATTTACCAAAGACGGTGTTTCGCTTCTTATAATAGACAACACTTTTTTAAGAATATTGTGGTCGAGCTTTTACTATCTTATAGGACAGCAATATTGCCCGGAAATGGAAGAGGAACATCGCAAGAAAAAAATTTTGGATAAGTGGGGCTATGATATAGAACTTGATTCTAATTATACGTATAGTTCAACTGAATTAAGTCAGCTTAAAAGTGTAAGAAGTAGTTTTAGGGAGTATCTAACTAAAGAATATAATAATGCGATCACTCCGCAATCTAGTTTATGGATAAATAAACTTCTTCAACCTCAGAGGGACTGGCATGAAGTTGATGGCAATCTCAGTAATTTCTGTGAATCAGTTGCAATTCATTTTCTTTATGCGCATGAATTCGGTCATCATTGTCACTCTTTAGGTGGTAATGAAGAATTAAATGCGATAGGTAATTCAGCAGAAGAAATCATTACCTCTATTGACGCTAATTCTATAGACCTTAAAGAGGAGCTAGTTTGTGATCTCCTTGGGGCGAATAACTGTTGGTTTAGACAAAGAAAGACGGAGTTATTGCCCACAACAGTATTAGTATATATGATTCTATGGATACTACATTTATCTAGAGCTTTGGCAGATAGAAAAAATGAAAACATAACCAAACATAAAATTCTACATCGCGCTAAAGCTGCAGAGTATTATTTGACCGAAATTATAAGAAACAACGGGCAGTCTGACTTTTCTGAGATGGCAGAACATGCTAGTCGAGAATTGGAGCCAGTAGGAAGAATTTTTTCTAAATGTATAAAACTGAATGAGTAGTCCGCTTTAATTATATATTAAGCACTTAACTAATGTCTGCTGTCTGACAACGCTGTAGCTTCGCTTTCACTTTTTACAGTTTCCACCGCTTTACCACAACTAGCCATATTAAAAAGTACAGAAATATTAGTCGCACGATCCCAATGAGCAATTACTTTAAGTTAACTAGGGCAAAAGCGCCTGAGAATTAGAAAGCATGCTGCATACTTACTAGAATCTTTTGCACAATGTCTGGCTGATACAGCTGAAAGAGGGTGACAGCTTCTGTCCATTTCCTGTCATGAACGGCACCGTATAGAGTGGTGTCGCTCAGTCTTTGTAATACCAAAAGTTATCCGTGAATAGCTAATTTAGCAAAATCTCTGGCTCAGAAATGTCCAAAAGCTTGTTGGCGTAGTTCAAAGCAAACACTCGCTTTGGGTTACTCGACTCCAAGTAACTTTATTGCTATGTTTCGCAAAATATATGGAGAATCTCCTGCGCGTTATTTTTTCCAGATGCCGTGCAGAATAATGTGTTGACCGGCTGGGGTAAAAATGAAAACCAAAATAATAATGTCGTTTCTACTCGCTTCATTGTGTGTCAGTGTCAGCGCCAGTACGAATGGGCCGAAATACCATTCTGCGCTAACAGTCAAAACGGTATTCAGTGAAGACAGAGACAAGCCTGTAGAAGTCTACTACTGGTATCCCACAACGAACGGAAAAACCAACTTCACGTTTGGTAGGGGTAACATTTTTAAGTCAGTCGAAACGCCGTTAGATGCCCCTTTAGCAAGTGGAAAATTTCCCGTTGTGATTTTGTCGCAGGGCGGAACACGGTCAGCATTTTCCCATAGTGGTTGGATAGCTTCAGGCCTAGCGAAACAAGGTTATATCGTTGTTGTACCAAAGCCTCCTGCACCGAACGAAATCAATGCAGAAATGGCTGTTGATGAAATCACTTTCAGGACTAGTGATTTGGTGCTTGGGCTGAACGAATTAAGTTCGGTCGGGATACTGTCCGGAGGTGTAGATACTGATGAAGTGCAGGGTGTCGGCTTTTTTCTGGGTGGCACATCTATGCTGATGCTCTCCGGAGCGCAAATAAGCCCGGAAAAATATCGAACATCGTGTCACAACGCCACCAATGTAGACTGTCATTGGTTACGTGAAAATGACGTTGATATTACCAACATCCCGGATCAAAAATTCCCCCGATTTCAGTCTGAAAACAAACTGAAATCGGTCGTCGTTATCACCCCTGAGCTAACGAAAACTTTTGTCCCTGAAACTTTGGCCTTGATGAACAATGCTATCACCGTGGTGGCGCTCTCTGATCGGCTACATCCCGCACTGACACCAGCCGAATCACTTGTTGCTCTTCCCAATGTGACGTTTCAAGAGATCCCCAGTGCGAGTCAGTTTAGTGCGTTCTCAGAATGTACTGAGCGTGGCATTAAAATTCTCGCATCAGAAGGGGAGGAAGCACTTTGCCAGGAGCGTGACGAGGTTTCCAGAAAGGACAATCATCAGCACATTTTGGATGTAATTCTGGCTAGGTTAACAAAGTCATAAGAGTGCAACTATGAGGAGCTTTCTTACACATTGTGTGCTTGGACCAGCAAAGCAAGAAGTAAGTTTTTCAGGTTTGTCCCCACAACATATTGCAAGACATACTGATGACTGTATTACTTGCCTTAATTAAGTACTTGTACCAGCATTTTAAAACTCAGAAGAACACACAAAATACCAACGATTTTCTTAAGGACTTTATTTGGGAAATACTCTGCGCAACGCACGCCGAGGCTAGTAGTTAAGTAGCTACTAATGGAGAAGCTGATCATTGCAGGAAGGTATATGTATCCTAATACTAAGTTGTTCCAATCTGTGTTTCCCCATCCGTTTAACATGTAACCGAGGCTTCCTGACAGCGCGATAGGGAAACCTATCGCAGCAGAGGTACCAATAGCACGTTTTACCTCAAAATTTTGCTGGACAAGATAAGGGATGATCAACCCCGCACCGCTTATAGAGACAAGTGCTGATACAGAGCCAATGACCGAGCCTACAGTGATATTACCGATAGCCCCATGTGGGTTAGGGTTGTACTCATTTTCAGTGTTGAGAAACATCTTATAAGCAACATACAACATGAATACGCTGAAAAAGCCCGCCAGATAGACTCCTTGTAGATACGATGCTACGAATGTGGCGCAAAATGTTCCGACTAGAACTCCGCTCAACATTTTTACTACCATTGTCGAGTCTACATTCTCTTTTTTGTAGTGAGCGCGCATGCTGCCCAATGTTGTAATAATCATTGAAGCCATTGACGTCCCCAACGCAAGATGCACTACTTCCGTATCAGCTATTCCCTGTAGTGAAAACAGAAACGCAAAAATAGGGACGGCCATTCCACCACCACCCACACCAACGAGTCCAGCGAGAAAGCCAATGCCCAAGCCTGCTGTAATGTAATAGATAATAAAGATAGGTTCGTTCATGATGGTTCTGCCTTCGATAAAATGGTCGTTGCTAAAATGTTACTCGAACGCTAACTTGCTATGGTAACGTTAAGAGGACAGAAAATAATGAATAATGGCCAAAATGGAATTGAGTAAATAAAGTGACAAACTCTGACTACAGCGAATGGAAAAATGGAGCCGCACTGATCGCTAAGGAGTGGCAGCATGAAAGGAGCGACTTCAACCATTTGGAGCAACGGCCACATAATTGGCACAGTCATCATCGAGGCCAGCTACTGTGTATAGATGAAGGGCTAATACAGGTAAAAACCGATGAAGGAGCGTGGATACTACCACCTCACCGAGCTGGTTGGATCCCCCCGGGTGCGATGCACAGTGTTTATTTTTGTGGTTCTCTGAAAGGTCGTTCATTACTGTTTACTCCAGAGAGTTGTGAGCGGTTTCCAATGAGACCTTGTGTGATCCAAATGAGCGATGTCTTGAAAGCCCTATCGGTTAGGGCATCGATATGGAGCAAAACAGACGAGCTATCCATACAGTCTTTACGTATTCTTGCCGTAATATCCGATGAAATCGTCAATAGCCCTCATGAGTCACTCCACATCCCACAGCCCAGAGATCCGAGACTGCAAAAAGTTACTCAAGCAATTTTAATAGACCCAAACAGCAAACATTCTGTGGAGCATTGGGCAAATATCGGGGCAGTCTCATCTCGGACGTTAAGACGATTGATTCGAAGTGAGTTAAACATGAGTTTTAGTGAATGGCGGCAACAAGCACTGCTAATACATTCGTTAGAAATGATGGCTCGCGGAGAGTCCGTAGGAGCGGTTGCACATGCTTTGGGTTATTCGACGCCCGGTAACTTTATCGCTATGTTTCGTCGGGTCTATGGTGATTCACCCACGCGTTACTTTTCGAGTCGTGGCATATAGTTGCCAAGAGCTTACCTAAATTAGGTTCGTTTTTATGTACTGAGGCTTTACATACATTTACTCACCCAACATAAGCAAGTGCTTCTAGCTTCTTTCTGCCCCAAATGAGCTGAAATCAATTTCGAAGTGGATAATAGATTTCAAGATTTTTAAATATTTAATCTAATGGAAGGCAAGACCACACTCCTACGGTTATTGACAACATAAAGGGGGGGGGGGGAGAATGTTCATTCCTTTGCTTTAAATGTACTTCAAAATTACCCGTTCAACTTGTGCCATACAGGCTCTTTATCGTCTCCCTCAACCACACGATTTTAGGGTTCTTGTTATTGCGTTTGTGCCAAATCATAGTAAATGGAATCAGTAGCTTGTGCTGATAATCTTCCGCAATGGGGATAGGCAACGCTATTAAGTTGGGGTGAAGCTGTTCGCAGTATCGCTGACAATATTTTGGTGCTGTGGTTAACATTTGATGATCGGGCTTTTCTGCAACAAATAAAGCTTGCTCGAAACTCGCCATCGTTAGGCTAACGTTTCGAGTGTGTCCCTGCTCAGCCAAGATCTCATCCAATGCCCAACTGTCATTTTTCTCCCATGCTACATTGATGTGGGCATAGCTTAAGAAAGTATCTAAATTCCACTTTTGCTTGAGTGCAGGATGATCCTTGCGGACATACACCATAGGTAAATCCGAGAACAGCACTTCGAAATTAATAAAATACGGGAGCAGTTCTAACGACTCTTTGGAGCGAGGATGGCTTTCACGGCCAGTAAAACCAATATCCACTTCACCGCTGGTAATGGCATCTAACGAGTCGTAATCCCAGTTATGGAACTTTACCGTTGAGTCTGGGTAAAAATCATGGATTCGTTTGGTCAGTTCATCCGCCATGATGAGTGACAATGGCGACTCTACTCCAAGATGAAATTTAACCCCGCTTGGCGCATCATCACCTCGGTGCGAAACAATCTGGTTACCGATCTGCATCCAGTCTGACAAAAGCACTTGCACGTTTGTCGCGAGATTTGTTGGCTTTAGGCCTTGCGGCGTATTCACAAAAAGCGGGTCATCAAACCAAGCGCGCAATTTGCCTAAAGACTTACTCACGGTTGAGGGAGTTACATTAAGTTTTTTCGCCGTTTTAGTAACACTCTGCTCTTGCAGTAGCAATTGCAGAGTGAGCAGTAAATTAAGATCAAGTCGGGCAAGAGATTTCTTCATGAGGCTTACTAACGTTCTGATTTGGAAATAATAATATTATGGAGAGTCCAATAACGCCACTAGCAACCAACGCTATCATTAACATCATCACGGCCGACACACCTAACGTCGCCATCAACCAAATGTAAAGTGCAGACCAAGAAACCTGACCTATGCCAAGCATAGAGCTTGCAAGTCCAGCTTTGCGTGAGAACTGGCTTAACGCTTGACTCATCGCCACACCAAACCCCATTGGAAAACTCATGCTGAGCAGAGTGAATCCTACCATATAAAGTGTCGGACTATCGCTATTCAAGTGAGCCGCGAGAATAACGATAGCCGACAGAAAATTGGTCATTTGTGCAGCGAACATCAATGTGGTTTGTTTGAAGCAAGAAAGAGCAAATGGAACTGAAAACGATGTCGTCATACCTACCATCGCGAGTAGTGCCATCGTTGTTGAATATTCGCCTCGAGTAAAACCAATTGAATCCATTATTATCATTGGTGACGTATTTACATAAGAGAGAATAGCTGTAACGCCTAAAGATGTATAAATAACGCGCGATATGAAAAAGCGGTTAGATAGTGATTCGTTCGAAGCTTCACTCACATTTAAAGTTGTGCGCTTGGTTTTAGGCAAGGTTTCTTTTAAGACAAAGCAAGCAATTAAGCTTATCGCAATACCCATCATCGCCATGGCAGTGAATAACACGGGCCACGGAAACTTGATCATAATCAGATTGCCGATCACGGGGGCAAGTACTGGAATAGAACAGATAATTCCATTAAGCATCGATAGAACCTTAGCTCGCTTTGGGTCATCTAAAGTGTCGCGCAAAATGGCAAAGGCCACTACATAGCAACATGCGGCACCTACGCCTTGGAAAAAGCGCATTATTAGGAAGCTATTACTGGTCTCAGCAGAGCCCGCGAACATTGATGCAAGGGTAAAAATCACTGCACCGCAAATGGCAACAGGTTTGCGTCCAAAACAATCAGCGGCTCGCCCAACAAAAACCATCGTCGATGCTAGACCAGCGAGGTAAATAGAAAAGGCAATATGAAGTTGTGATTCGCTCGCAGACAGGTCATTGGCGATTTGTGGTAAAGCAACCAAGTAGAGATCTATTGCCGTAGGATAAAGCAACACAAAGGCGAAGCTACATATCAGATATCGGGGTAAATTAATTTGTTCCATTACTACCTCGTGAAGGAATTGGGCTTACGAGGATGATATGCAACATTACTCATCTTGGCGCGTTACCTTTCTGACAATAGGTATTTCCATATACGACATCAGCAACGATTGTGGCTACAGCAGTCAAACGTACACTGAGAAGAACCTGGTATCGGGCGCAAGTAATCTATACAACCGAGTCCACAACATTAGCTAAATAGATAACGATGGACATTAGTGAGCTGGAGTTTTCTCAAGCTATATTAAGCTCTCAAAACCGAAGGGTTAGATAGTATGATTAAGCCTTTCAAGCGGAGTTGGTCTGTCTCTGCAACCTTAATTTTTCCAAGATACAATGTGTTTTAGCTTTACAGGATTCAGATGCCTAGCTCTTTTTCCCTTTGTTCGTCGCGAACGCTACCATCGTGAGTCGTAGAGCCTTGGTTATCGAAACCATTAACTCATGTTAGTGAAAGGAGATTCCTGCTCCCTACAGTGCTTCTCTCACCAGTCTTCTGTTTGGCTCATTATCGCTAACATCCAGACGTGAAATAGCATAAGATACACGGCCTTTACTAGCACTGAGCCACTCATCGTAATGACAGATAAAACACAGCAAGCGACATTTGCCGATCTTGGCCTGATTCCAACCTTAGTCGAGCGACTAGAAGCGTTAGAATACAGCCAACCGACGCCCATTCAATCTCATACCATTCCTTATATCCTTGAAGGGAAAGATATTGTTGGCGGTGCCAATACGGGCTCTGGTAAAACCGCTGCTTTTTCGCTGCCAATTCTGCAAAAAATTGTTCAGCAAGACGAATCAAATAATCGCCGTGGTAACTTCGTTTCTCACCTGTTTTTAGTACCAACTCGTGAGTTGGCATCACAGGTGGCATACAACGTTAAATCTTACTCATACCATCTTAGAGATAAGATCAAAACGGTTGCCGTATTTGGTGGTGTGTCGGTGAACCCACAAATGCTGGCGCTTCGCGGTGGCTGTGAGATTATCGTAGCTACGCCGGGTCGATTACTTGATCTGGTATCCAGTAACGCGATTAAGTTGGACCAAGTAAAAACGCTCGTGCTCGATGAAGCTGACCGTATGTTGAGCCTCGGATTTACCGAAGAACTCAATAAGATTCTTGCGTTACTGCCAGATAAGAAACAGACGCTGCTATTTTCTGCTACTTTCCCTGATAAAGTCACGACGCTGTCTCAGCACTTGCTCCGCGACCCTGTTGAAGTTCAGTTGCAGAGCGCAGAAGCCAGCACTTTGGTGCAACGCGTGTTTAGTGTAAATAAAGGTGAGAAAACGGCGGTACTTGCGCACTTAATCAAACAGCATCAGTGGCGACAGACTTTGATTTTTGTGAATGCTAAGAATGCCTGTAACCATTTAGCTCAAAAACTGTCAAAACGCGGTATTACTGCTGAAGTTTTCCATGGTGATAAAGGGCAGGGCGCTCGTACTCGTGTACTTGACGGTTTTAAGTCTGGCGAGATTCAAGTTCTTATTGCCACCGATATCGCTGCTCGTGGCCTTGATATTGAAAAGCTGCCAGTGGTGATTAACTTCGATCTTCCGCGTAGTCCTGCTGACTATATGCATCGAATCGGGCGTAGTGGTCGTGCTGGTGAAGTGGGTCTAGGGCTATCTCTTATCGATTACGATGACTATCACCATTTCAAAGTGATAGAAAAGAAAAATAAGTTCCAACTTGAACGTGAGCAGGTAGAGGGCTTTGAAGTGGAAGACGACCAAAGTGAAGCCTACTTTTTACCGATGAAGCCGCGTGCAAAGCCAGCAGGTACAGGGAAAAAGAAGAAAAAGTGCAATCAATAGAAAACGTAAACTACATGTGAGTTTACTTATGGGAGGCGCTGGAGAAGGGGGCGCACTAGCTTGAGTATTTTCTTCTAGCCATTTCTTTAAAGAACAATAGAGCCTTGCTGGAGCTACCAGTAGGGCTCTATTGCTTTTCCAGGTTATGTACTATCGGCGCGTCGGACGTCCACGAGGTGAGCGTTTTTTAAATGCGGATGCAGCTTTAGCTTGTGACTTGAGGATAGAGTCAACGGTTAGCGGCATTGGCTCTTTAGGTTCAAGACCATGAGGGAACGTACGAGCTCTCGGTGGTAAATCATATTCTTCTTCACTTGCGCGTGGCATGCGCTTAAAGCGATAAAGGTAAAAGTTTTCTAATTTTTCTCTCGCCCATTCGGTCTTCTTTAAATACTTCACACTACTTGCAATCGAAGGCTTAGTGTTAAAGCAATTAAAGCGCATTGCTGTATCTAGAATGTCCCAGCCATAAAAATCCACCAACTCTTGCAACATTGTCTCTAGCTTTAACCCGTGCAGTGGGTTGTTCCGTTGCAGTTCGATTCTTTCTTCGTCAGTCATCATTTTAGGGGCCTTACTCATCAAAGGGTGGAGTTTAGCAAAGTATACATTACAGAGATATCTATAGTTAGGCAGCGATGGTTTGGGTTGCAACTCGATTTGATGTTGTTAGTGCGTACTTGCATGAGCAAAATTAACCATTTACCTGTGTGAATTCAGACATGTTTTTCTACCTTGAAAAGCACAGGTGGAGTTGCGACTGTTCCTCTTCTTGAATTGCTGTTCAAAAACTCTCACTAAAGATCAGCGTACTCTAATGTAATGTTAAATCTTTGTGTAATAAGTGAGATTTTTGTTGTTCTTTTACTAATGTCTAATATTCCTACCGATAGCAATACATGCTTAATAGGTTCAAATCAAAAATTAGCCATACCACTTTCTTGGTGTGGCCTCGATGTTTGATGTGGGTGTTGTCTCGTATTGGTCTGTATACCAAGCGAAACTCTAGTTGGCATAGTTCAACGTTGAAATATAACAAAGGATAGCTCAATGTCTGACTCAAGTAAGACCTTTTACAGGGATGTGCGCAAAAAACCGCATGAATTTGAAAGTCGTGAAGACTTTCTAAACCATGATTTAACCATCATGAGCTTTCGTCGCTGGGGTGTTCATTTGCCATCACGTGATTACAGTATTGAAATCGAAGACTGGGTGCCTGCATTAGCCGCAACCATTGGTAAAGTGGTGATGGTCACCGCTATGGTTGCTGCCTTTGCTGCTCAGTTCGGTTTATCTCCGGAGTTCGTTGCAGAAAACGTGCGTTACGAATTGCTTATCGCGGGTGCTCTGTTCGTTATTTTGTTTTCTGCCATCCTAAACCCGAATGCAAACCTAGCCGGTACCCACGGCCCAATGATACCGCTGATTCCCATGATTGCTGCTGCAGGAGGGCATCCTCTGGCGCTTGGCTTGATGGTATGTGCTTTTGGCTTAATTCTCGCTTTGACTAAAGGCGGTTCTAAACTCATGACCTTGACTGGCATTGGAGTTCGAGGAGGGTTATTGATCTACCTAGGCGCTGTTGGGTTGCTCGGACAAATTAATAAGACTGAGGCGTGGGCTGCAAGTACAGACCAAGGTTACATTTCGTTTGTTGTCATTGGTCTAACGGTTATGGTTTATGCCTACCTAGCTAAGATCAACAAGCGTTGGTTGGCAATCCCACTGTGCTCTGCACTCGCGGGTATTGTTGCTTATTTGATGGGCGCTGAGTTTGCTTTTACCACAGAACCGGGCTTGCCTAATTTCAGTCCATTCTACTGGTGGGGTGAAGATACAGGCTGGCAACTAGGTTGGCCAACCATAGAGCACTTTATTGCCGTGACTCCATTTGCGCTACTGGCAGTCGCTATGTGGTCCCCTGATTATCTCGGCCATCGTGTGTTCCAAGAACTTAACTACCCAAAAGAAGCGAAAGGCGTACTCATGGATGTCGACGACACGATGGTCGGAGCGTCTGTTCGTCAGGGGGTTGGCTCACTCTTAGGGGGCGGTAACTTAGCTTCTTCTTGGGGGACGTACATGATTCCAGCCGCAATTGCTAAACGTCCTATTCCAGGTGGCGCACTGTTAACGGGTTTCATGTGTATTGCCGCCGCGGTAATTGGTTACCCTATGGATCTAGCGATGTGGGAACCTGTTCTGCGCGTTGCTTTGATTGTCGGTGTATTCTTACCACTTCTTGAAGCGGGTATGCAGATGATCCACAAGCATAAAGATTCACTCAGTGCAGGTATCTGTATTTTTGCCTGTGCATTCGTTAATCCAGTCTTTGGCTGGGCAATCACGATGCTACTGGATAACCTTGGACTTATCGGCGACCATGAGCGTGCTAACGAACTCTCGCGAAAAGATAAATACCTGATTCCTGGCACTGCATTTATCGTTTGTGCAGGTTCGCTTGCTGTCGTTGGTCAGCTTCCGGGTATTCCTGCTCTGATCGGTTAATCGAATTATGTTCTAAAGGACTAGTTGGAGTGGTAAGTAAGAGGGTTTTCTCAATCTATGCCTATTTCTCAAAAGTAAAAGGTTTGGACTGTGTAGTTAAGCCTTCAAAGCGCATGTAGGGAAAGTAAGGCGCAAACAAAAAGCTACCTAGTAATAGGTAGCTTTTTGTATAGACAGTTAGTCTACGAAGTCGTGACTAAATAATTGATTCAATGCCATATTTTTCGCCGTAGTGTTCAACGACAAAATCAATGTCTTTGTCACCGCGACCGGATAAGTTGATCAGAATTGAGCCAGTTTCTCCTTGCTTCGCGAGTTTAATCGCGTAAGCGACAGCGTGTGAGGATTCAATCGCTGGAATAATCCCCTCTTCGCGAGACAGTTCAAAGAATGCATCAATCGCTTCGTCATCGGTGATTGAGCCGTAATTGACACGGCCAATGTCTTTTAAGTAACTATGCTGAGGCCCAACCGATGGGTAATCTAAGCCACTTGCTACAGAATAGACTTCCTGTGGTTCGCCTTGCTCATCTTTAAGCATGTAAGACTTAAATCCGTGCATAATACCTGGCTCACCAAGTGTGAGTGTTGCAGCATGCTCGCCAACCTTTTGCAAAGAGCGGCCCGCTGGCTCGACGCCGTGAATGGCGACTTGTTCATCGTCTAAGAAAGCAGTAAATAGCCCCATCGCGTTAGAACCACCTCCAACGCATGCGACGAGATTATTGGGTAACTTGCCTGTCATTTCTTTGAATTGAACTCGTGCTTCGTTACCGATAATTGATTGGAAATCTCGTACCATTTTAGGGAATGGGTGAGGGCCAACGACAGAGCCTATCGCATAAAGTTGTGTGTCAGGATCTTTTAGGTAGGCTTCGAAGGCAGAATCAACCGCTTCTTTGAGAGTCTTACGCCCGTGAGTGGCAGGGATGACATTGGCACCAAGGATTCTCATACGGACGACATTCGGGTGCTCTTTGGCAATATCAACTTCACCCATGTAAATATCGCACTTTAAGCCGACCAGTGCGGCGGCTGTCGCAAGCGCGACCCCATGTTGCCCTGCGCCAGTTTCAGCAATCAGTTTCTTCTTACCCATCTTTTTAGCGAGAATGGCTTCTCCTAAGCAGTGGTTAATTTTATGTGCGCCTGTATGGTTTAAGTCCTCGCGCTTTAGGTAGATGTCTGCTCCGTATTTCTTAGACAAGTTTTCTGCATGGAAGATTGGGCTAGGTCGTCCAACAAAGTGCTTATACAGGCGAACAAGCTCCGCTTTAAATTCAGGATCTTTGCTGCATTCCTCATAAGCTGCGTTGATGTCACGCATGATTTGTTCAAGCTCCGGCGGCACGAAGCTACCACCGTATTCACCAAAGTATCCTTCTTCATTGGGCATGGTGAGATCAAACGAGTTTTTCATTATTTACATCCTAGTTAACGAAAGTATTGATACTTTTATACCCAAAATTTGGAAGAGGTTGTGTGATCAGTTGCTTAAATCAGAATTCGCGATCTAGTGAACTAGTTAAAAAGTACAATTTGTGTAGTTGTTAACGGGTTGGATACAACATAAGGTGGGGTTTAAGAGGCGCAAAAAAGCCCCGAGAGATCCTAGGCTGTCATAAGAACCTCTCGAGGCAAACAGAGTGCTGGAAATACACTCTGCGATGGTGTCTGGAAACAAAAGTTAGATTCGTTTCCTTTGCCAGATATTAGGGTTTTAGAATGAGCTGATGTCAGCGAAATGTCACAAGTTAATCGCGATATCTAAAGCTTATTTTTTATTTTTGAACAATGGGTTAGAAAACAGACTAACCTACCGTGTGTTCTGCATCTTTTAAATTGAACATGATCTTTCTTTGTTTCGAATCGACGTCTTTAACCAATACGTGCACTTTAGTCCCTAAAGTAAACGTGGTGCTCTGGCTAGAAATTTTTTGTTTGACTGCATCAAATTCGAACTCTCCATTTTGAAAACTTGATAAAGGAATGAGACCTTCGATTCGGTTTTCCTCTAACTCAACAAATACTCCGAAGTGTGTGACTCCAGACACCGTCCCCATGAAGTGTTGCCCGATAAATGGCTTCATGTAATGACATTTCAGTGCAGACTCAACCTCTCGACTCACTTCATCTGCCTGACGAGATTGATGCGAACAGTGCACGCTCAGTTGCTCGATTACTTTTGTATCGTAAGGGTAGTTGTTCGCCGCACCTGTCAATTGACGAATAGGTTTTAGTTTCATGAGCAGACTGCGTAGCTTGCCTGTTTTTTGCTCTCGAAGTTTAGCGCGAATGGCGCGGTGAACGAGTAAGTCTGGGTAACGACGAATTGGCGAAGTAAAGTGTGCGTATGCGTCATAGGCTAAACCGAAGTGACCCATATTCTTCGGCGAATACTCGGCTTGACTCTGAGAACGTAGCAGTAGGGTACGAATCACATCACACTCATCTAAATCTCGTACTTGTTCCAGTAATGCGTTGTAGTCATGAGAAGTTGGTTTATCACCACCCGCAAGCGTTAGCCCTTTGTCTGCAAGCATCATTCTTAATGAAGACAGTTTTTTCATCTGAGGACCAGAGTGCACGCGGTATAAGCTCGGTATTTTTTGGTGCTGCAAAAATTGAGCGGTGGCAACGTTGGCACACAGCATGAATTCTTCGATCATTCGGTGGGCATCATTTCGAACTACAGGAACGATGGACGCGATTTTCTTTTTATTGTTTAACGTGAATGAAAGCTCTTGCGTGTCAAAATCAATGGCACCACGGACTTGACGTTGACCAGATAGGTTCAAATACAAGCGATGGAGATTCACCAGATGCTGTTTAATGTTTTGTTTTGGGTTCTTACCTTGGTATTTTTTTGCTTCCGTTGATTGGGAAACAATGCGGTAAGCTTCGTTATAAGTTAAACGAGCATGCGAGTGAATGATCCCTTCAGAAAACTCTGAATCTAGCATGTTACCTTCGTCGTCAAAGGTCATCTCACATACCATAACCAATCGGTCTTCATTCGGGTTAAGCGAGCACAAACCGTTAGATAATGTTTCTGGTAGCATTGGTACAACGTGTCCGGGGAAGTAAACGGACGTTGCACGAGATTGCGCCTCAAGATCTAAATGGTCGTTTGGCTGAACGTAGTGAGATACGTCTGCAATCGCAACGAATAACTTCCAATGCCCATTGTCCATTTGGTATGCGTAAACGGCATCATCAAAGTCTTTCGCGTCGTCCCCATCGATAGTGACGAACGGTAAATCTCGATAATCCACTCGTGACGTTTTGTCTTTTTCTTCTACGTGATTGCCAAATGCGGAAGCAGCGTGAAGAACTTCATCATCCCAATGGTCATTGATGCCATGTCGACGTAACGCCAATTTAACTTCAATCCCTGCTTCTCCCGGACGCCCTAATACTTCCGCCACTTCAACTGTTGTTGATTGTCTGTGATCTGGATAGGCAGTGACTTTACAATGAACGAGTTTACCGGCACTTTTGGTGATAAGATCATTTGGTGTGACATGAATGGTTTGAGTCAGTTTCGCGCTTTCTGGCACTAGATAGAAGTTCGAACCTTTTCTCTTTAACAAGCCTACGATGTGGGTTGTTTTTCGTTCCACTATTTTGATGAAACGATGATTTGAGCGTCCTTGATGCTGAGCATTGCCTTTCAGAACCAGTACGATATCGCCATCAAACACATGAGTAAGTTGGTGTTTAGGTAAGAAAAGGTCTTTTTCATTACTGTCGTAAGTGACAAAACCAAAGCCGTCTGCGTGAATGCTGACCTTTCCAGAAACCAAAGCGGTTTGATCGACTTTTTTATAACCACGGCGATGTGTGAAAATCAACTGGCCATCGCGCTCCATAGCGCGTAAACGTTTTTTTAAAGCGTCTTTTTGTGGTTTCTCATCTAAGCCAGTAGAGCGAGAAATTTGCTCGTGACTTAAGTGATTTTTAACTTTATCGAATAGGCTAAGGATAACGTCTCGGCTAGGGATAATGTGCTCGTAATTATTAGAATTTATTGATTGTGCGGATATATTTAATTTCATTTTTTTCTCTTATATTCGCCAATCGCTTTTATTTTATAAACTTTATTTATATGAGCAAAGCATGAGGCGAAGTGATTCAGATATGAATCAGATTAATTTAATTCCAAACTGGAATTGCAAGATAGGTAGTGTGATTACCTAAAAATGTATACCAAAGTGACTTTATTGAAAGTGATTAATGACGGCGTGGGAGAGGTAAGTGATTTGGGTATATAAACTTAGATAGAGAATAGTAAGGGCGGCAATAAGTGGAAGGGGATGGTGGCACCAACAACGTTGATGCCACACAAAGAATTACAGTGCAGTTACTTCAGCAGCTTGTAAACCTTTGTTACCTTGTTCAACAACGAACGATACTTTTTGGCCTTCAGTAAGAGTTTTGAAGCCTTCAGAAACAATAGAACGGAAGTGAACGAATACGTCATCACCGCCATTGTCTTGAGAAATAAAACCAAAACCTTTAGTTTCGTTGAACCATTTTACTGAACCAGTTAATTTATTAGACATAGATACCTCTATATTTGATTGTTTTAAATATTGAATTTTTAGCTAATATCAAGTGCTACTATATGATTTTAGAGATAACTATTTTGTCGCAGGAACGTAAACGAGGAATTCGATGTGGAACTGAGAGAAACTTTGATCTTTAATTACATTAATAGCTCTTTCCGTAAGAGCTGATGTGCAGTATACCGACAAAATTAATAAAGGCTAGCCTTTTCTTTTTTTATTTTTTAAGTACACCAAGCGCATTGCTTTCAAAGCATACGCTTGGTGTATAAGACGGCATGGTGTTATAGATGGTGCGGAGCGCTTAGTGTTTTCTGGTTGGGCCGTTACGAACAATGTCTTTACCATTGTCATATACGTGCTGCGAAACCCAGCGGCCAAGGAGCAATTGGTGCTTTTCTCCTAATACGGCAACAAATGGACGGCCATCGGTATTAGAGGTGGCTAGCGCAACGCCAGTGACACCTTCAAGACCCAGAGCGCCGCTTTCTACTAAATGCAGAAATGCCTCTAACTCTTCAATCGTTTCGATTACATGGTTATCAATATTCATTGTATTCAATCTCTTCGAATTGCATTGCGGTCGCGTACTCTACCTAAGTTAAGCGTGGAAACCAAGTTTCTGCGTGAGTCATGTAATGAGAGAGCCAAGCCCTGCCACTAATCATCGATAGTTAGTCTCGATAGTCCGGAACTTGTGTAGATTCAATAAAGGTGAAACCCCTCGCTGGTTAGACATGAGTCACATAATGTTGTCTGGCTTATGTCAACAATACTTTTGTTATTGGATGGGGTGAAGGGGAGTGCAATAATTTGTGAAACTCTTTTCCTAAAGGTTGTTATGAAGAAAGTCCTGATTACCGGTTTTGAACCTTTTGGTGGTGACGCCATTAACCCCGCTTTAGAAGCGGTGAAGCGATTAGAGGCTGTGGCAATAGAAGATGCCATGATCGTTACTTGCCCAGTTCCTGTGATTCGGCATGAGTCAGTGAATACCGTTATTGATGCAATAGAAGCGCACCAGCCAGATTGTGTGATTACCGTTGGGCAAGCGGCTGGACGTGGCGTGATCACCCCAGAGCGTGTCGCAATTAATGTGGATGATTTTCGTATTCCAGATAACGCTGGTCATCAGCCGATTGATGAACCCGTAGTGGCTGACGGCCCAGATGCTTACTTCTCGACACTGCCGATAAAGCGTATTGTTCAAACGCTGCAAAAGCAGGGGATACCTAGCCAGATTTCCAACAGTGCCGGAACATTTGTATGTAACCACCTTTTTTATGGCATCCAACATTATCTAAAAGACAAACCTATTCGTCATGGGTTTGTTCATATCCCATTATTGCCAGAACAAGCAGTAGATGGCAGTCAGCCTTCCATGTCTCTGGAGATTATAGTCGAAGGGCTAAGGCTGGTGGCTCAAGTTTGTATTGCCAATGAAAACGACATATTGGTCAGCGGCGGGTCGATTTGCTAGTAAGTGTTTTACAGTCCACTAAGTGTCTGAAAGCTAGTAATAAGTTCATCGTTTGATGTTGTAATAAATGTTAGCTTTGTCAAATTTCACAAGTAGCGAAAGGAGTAGCATTGAATAGTCAGGTTGGATGTTGTTCAAACTGGCACTCCCCTAATACAGGAGGTATTAGGGGCTACCCTTACGAAAGGCGAGTTATCATGAAAAGCAACAAAAGTAAGTCTATCGCACTTATCTCTGTCGTTGTTTTCGCATTGGCTATCGCTGCGCTTAAATTCGAAAACACGCTCGGAGTTCTTCCCATCGTAGTCGCTATTATCGCGTTTTTTACCTGCGTCATTTACACCAGTATGTATCTTTCTGATATGAAGCGTTCAGAGTTGATAAGTCACTCTGATCACTCTCAAAAAATGTGTACCCACGCATCACGCAATGAGCTTGATGAGCGCGATAAAAAGCGTTGAAGCGAGTCACATTCTCCGTATACTTTGCTGGAGCATTAATGCACTAACGTGTCGGAGATAAGCATGTCAAATCGAGTACCAACCAACATACTGACCGGATTTTTGGGTGTCGGTAAAACGACCACGATTTTAAATCTACTGAAGAACAAACCGGAAAACGAAAACTGGGCGGTTTTGGTCAATGAATTTGGTGAGATTGGCATCGACGGTGCATTGATGACAGACCAAGGTGCACTGATTAAAGAAGTGCCGGGTGGCTGTATGTGTTGCACGGCGGGCGTGCCAATGTCGGTCGGTATTACCGCGTTACTGCGCCAAAAACCGGACCGTTTATTGATTGAGCCGACAGGCCTTGGTCATCCAAAACAGGTTATCGCGACGCTTACCTCAGAACAGTATGAGCCTTACGTTGATCTAAAAGCGACGATCGCTCTGGTTGATCCGCGTAACTTAAGTGATGAAAAATATCTTTCTAACCAAAATTTCGTGGACCAGTTAGACAGCGCAGATGTGGTTATAGGTAGTAAGGTTGACCTTTGTACCAGTCACGACATTGATGTGTTTAATGACTGGGTGACGGACCAATCTCCCTCAAAAGTATTCAGTAAGCTTATTCATGACGGTGAGTTACCGATAGAAGTCTTGGATATCGAACGGGTTTACGGCAGCGCTTCTTCCCATATCGAGTCACATCATCATGACCATGCTCACCAAGAGCCTCAATTCCAGTTGCCGCCAGGTGAAGCCTTTGTGCGCAAAGAGAACAAAGGGCAAGGGTATTTTAGCTGCGGGTGGTTGTTTGGGGCAGAGTACACGTTTGATTTTGATAAACTTTTCTCAATGCTTTCGGACTTAACGGCGGAACGCGTTAAAGCGGTGGTCAACACGGATCAGGGGTGCTACGCGTTTAATGTTGCCAACCGAGTCGTGTCGGTGAATGAAATCAGCTTAGAAGGGTTTGAATCACGATTAGAAGTGATAGATTCTCAGCTGTTGCCATGGGATGAACTTGAGCAAATTCTCCTTCAGCTGTCTGGCATTAAGCGTTAAATCGAACAAATATTAAACGGAAACGGTGAGCCTGCAATCTGTCTGCGTTTGCCGTTTTTGCTTTTATAGCGTTTTAATGAGAAAAGTGAGATAAATCACTCAAATTCGGGTATAGTGCACGGCTAAATTTTTAAAGCTATTTTTAGTGGTTTGTTTAAGGAATACGCTCAATGTCATTTTCATCTCAAGGTTTTGCGCCAGAAGTGGTTAAAGCACTGGCAGAATGCGGTTATGAAAAGTTAACGCCAATTCAACAGAAGGCGATTCCAATGGCTCGCAAAGGCCATGATATTTTCGCTACAGCACAAACAGGTACTGGTAAAACGGCTGCGTTTTCTCTGCCTATGATTCAGCAGTTGTTAGACAGTAACCGTAGCGCTTCTCGTAAGACTGCTCGTGCACTTATCTTGGCTCCAACTCGCGAGCTTGCTGAACAAATTGCTGACAACATCAAAGCTTACACGAAGTACACCAATCTGTCGGTGGCGGCGATTTTCGGTGGCCGTAAAATGTCTTCTCAGGTTGCGGCACTGGAAAATGGTGTTGATATCCTTGTGGCTACACCTGGTCGATTGGAAGAGCACATCGAACAAGGTAATGTCTCTGTGGCACACTTAGAGTTTTTGGTGTTTGATGAAGCAGACCGTATCTTGGATATGGGCTTTATTCATGCAGTTCGTAAGATCATGCTGGATGTGGATACAGATCCGCAAATCATGATGTTTTCGGCAACGACTTCAAGCCAGCTAAATCTGTTAGCGAAAGACATTCTGCGTAAACCAAAACGTATCGAAGTAGAGCGTGCAAATACTACGGCACAGACAGTTGCTCACGTGCTATATCCAGTTGATCAAGAGCGAAAAACGGAACTGCTTTCAGAGCTAATTGGTCGCAAAAACTGGAAACAAGTGTTGGTATTTGTGAACTACAAAGAGACCGCAAACGAAGTGGTAAAAGAGCTGAAACTTGATGGTATCAAAGCGGTGGTTTGTCATGGTGATCGTGCTCAAAGTGCTCGTCGTCGTGCGCTAGAAGAGTTCAAGTCCGGTAAAGCACGTGTCATGGTGGCTACCGATGTCGCTGCTCGAGGTCTAGATATTGAAGACTTACCTCACGTTGTGAACTATGACATGCCTTTCCTAGCGGAAGATTACGTTCACCGAATTGGCCGTACGGGTCGTGCAGGTAAACAAGGCCATGCCGTTTCATTTGTAAACCGAGATGAAGAGCTCACGGTGGTTCAGGTTGAAAATCTAATCCAGCAACGCATTCGCCGTATTGAGCTTGCAGGCTATGAACCAAAGCAGCGTGAGTCTTACATTGAAAAGCTGCACTCAAAACCAGCATTTAAGAATCGTCAAGGTCGTCGTAATAATCCGAACCAGTCGGCAACAGACCAAGGGTCGGCAGAGCGTCGTCTTGCTATGGTGAAGCGCCTGAAAGCGCGTCGTGGCGCAAAGTAAATTACATCAGTTTGTGATGAAAAGAGCCCCTCAATTGAGGGGCTCTTTTTGTTTGCCGTTTCGCGTTAATTTAGGCCAAGCATATTGGGTTCACCACGATAAATAATGCGATCGTTTCCTCGGTGAATACCAAACGTAACAATGACGGGTGGGTTTTCCTCTTCACTTGTAGAGCTATCCCAGTCGTATTTTAGCCAAGGGATGCGATTGCCTGAGCTGCCTAAATCTAGGTGGAATTGTATTTGCTCGCGCGCTGAGTCAATTTGGCTTGCAACGATATCGGTCATCCTGCCAATACTCATCGTTCCAACGCCAGAAAGCAGGGCGTTGTTTGCTGGCGCATGCGACCAAATTGGCGTGCTGAAGTAATATTCACCATTCGCCGTTGTTGAGCTGTCATCGAAGTTAGTCGTAAATCGGCCGTCTTGCCAAATTTCCACATCAAGTGACACTTTGATCATCATGCCTTGGTTGCCACCCACATCTTGAAAGTTCAAACGACCGAATCGAATGTCCGGTTGTTGAGTGAGCATTTCGCTGTTATCAAAGAAATTTACCTCATCAACGGCTTTAGTCGTGACTATACCTATTTTGCTGCTGTCACTGTTAGTCCCATTATTAAATGGACCATCAGGGTATTGTTTATCTGTCGTGTTCTTTTTCCAACATGGGCTATTGTTACAAGTCGCATTGGTCGAGGGCTTCTCGATAACAAACGTTCCAACACTCGCGCTACCCAGTAGTTTCCAGTCTACCTTCTTAGGCTTAGGCGGCAAAAACCGTTCGGAGTATGAGCTTAGTTCGCCTAAGTCGAAATGTTGTTGAAGGTTAGATGAAAAGTGGACGTAGTTCTTCACGTTTTCCTTATTCGCATTGAGTGCGACAACATCGTAAGTGACTTTCTCAAAAGGTTGATTCATGTAAGCAAAAGTTTGGCCATGTGGGTAGTGCCATTCTTGGTCTTGCACTTGAAAATATTTTGGGTAAAAACGACCGATGTAACGATAGCCTTCGTTAACAGTCATACCTAGATATTTACTTTCTAGGTTTGCTTTTACTCTCAAGCTCCCGACTTCTTCCCAATATAATCCATTAAAGACGAATTGATCATTCTTGGCTGAATTATGCGCCTGAGCCAGTGAGTCACTACTTTTTAGCAATTTCGAGGTTTGGTTCGCTGTCTCTGATGGCGTATGTTGCTCACTCGACAAGACAACCGATGCTGCTGGAGCGTCATCAAGCATAAAATTACGGGTGATAGAGGCATCACAATAACGTGCTGATTCCACAGAGCCACTTACAGAGCCGTCAGGTTGCCAAATGATGGGTTTCACTGTTAGAGAGAAAAGTTCTCCGGCAGCAATAAACCCATCTCCTTGTTCAGAGGTGCCAGAAGGCAAAGCACGTTGGTTGTCACAGATAGCCAGTGTCCATGGTCGCGAGTACACATTAAATGTTCCTTTCACTTCCACTTTGCCTTCTTCTGGGCACTCTTCAAATCCCTCACATTCAAAATGATCGGACAATGTCACTTCAAATATGCCGGACTCGTTCGTGATAAGACCATGCTCAGACAAGCCGTCTTTAAATTCCGCTGAATAGCTAAAGTTTCCTTCACTTCCTCCTAATGGTTGAACCAATGGATGAAAAATCTTAGGAGTACCATTGTAGTTGCTTGCGACTACAGGTTCGCCGGTGGAAGCACAAGCCAGCAATCGCGTATGCACGTTTTCTGGTTTACCTGCAATAACGCGTATTTCATTTAAAGTTGCGCTTTTCGTCTTTGAGTAGGCCTCAAACATAAATGGCGTAAACATAAAGCTAACCGTTTGATGCTTGCTGGTGTCTTTTGCCATAGTGAAAGTCAGCGTGTAGTTAGTACCTAACGCGATGGCATCAATATCGTTCGGGACCACTCGAACAACGAGCTCACCATTGTCGTCAGACATAAATTGGTTTGCTTTTAATATCTGCTGACCTTTGACCACCTCTAAAGTGAACAAATCAGGGTGTGATAGGACAGCACTGACTTCTGCGCTTACAACTTCTCCGTTATTGGTTGTTGTTGCTGTAAATTGCGGAAGATTGTCGCCGCACATCAGTGCCATGTCGTCCGATGGTGTGACGCTTAGGTCGAAGTCGTTCTCTGATGGTGGTTGCATGCTGCAATTCGGAACATCTTGAGGGGTGATCGGACAGAGCTGAGAAGAGTAGTGACAATCAGTGTCGTCTAATCCACAGTATTGCGTGTATTTGTTGTCTTGTGCTTTCGTTTGTGCACTTCCTGGCGTTTGTTGGATTTCACCACAAACTTGACTTGGCTGATTTGGAGCGTTGTTGAAGTTCAATGTTTGGAAGTATTTAATTGCTGTAGTAGAGCCATAGAACGAACCGTTCAATGCGGCAGATGCTCCTTTAGTCTCAGTAGTGCCGTAGATCTCCATGTCATCAATAAGCAGAGAACTGTGCGCCACAATATCACCGACGACGAAATGTCGTTGGAGAGGGTTCGTCGTCTTGAGATGCAATTGATGGCCTTTTGATTCAATGGTGCCACAAACGTTAGCATTGAATATATCGGTCGTACTGTGAGTCAAAATGTCACCAATAATGGTGTTGTACTCACCATCAATATGAAGGGTCTCACCTGTTAGCTCTATATCCCCATCGATGAGAACGTTATGCAGCTTTGTTGGATAAGCCGATAGAAGATCACCATAGATAACAGTGTGCTTGTTTTGGTAATCGTCAATGCTTGATGCTTTCTCATTGTTAACCGTTAATCCGGTAGCGAGTGCGTGGAGAGAGATACGCTTATTGGGTTCACCAATCGTATTGTTCCCCTCTAACACAATGCCATGAGCTGCTTCTAGCGTTATCTCTTTTTCCGGTAATGAGGAGACAATTTTGTCACCAGCGGGTAGAACTAGTTTCCCTGTACAGTGATAAGTCGTACCATCGCTTCCGATATTAAAACTCTTGTGTGAGCAAAGTTGACCTAGCTCAGATAGATCTTTGACGTCATAAGTGGTGGCGTGTGAGGCTAGCGGTAAAACAAGAACCGCAGCGAAAATACTGCAAAGACGCATCATCAAATGTCCTAAAAAAGTGGAACAAGATGGCATCAAGCGAGCGTGAGCAAATGCTCACAGAAGTTGAAATGTCGGCGGTGTTTTTGGTTTTTAATCCGCTTACTTATTGAACTTTGGCTATTTTTATTTCGTATGTCATACCAAAGCTTAGTGGCGTTATTAGAACGTAAGTATGAGATTAGTTCAATAGCAAAGTGTGACATGAGTCGCTTTATTCATGTAACTATTTGTTGATAAAAGATAATAATTAACAAGTTGATTCAGAACCAGTAGCTTGAGCGTCCTGATTCTGAACCGAACTTAATCCTAGGCTGCGTGAACAATGAGTGGCGCCATTTGATATAACTCTTCTAGTATGGCTTTCGTTTGTCTCGAATAGACCAGACGATCGCGATCGCCTACGAGTTGAATGGCTCTGACTTTACCTGCAACCAGGCATTGCCTAATGGTGCGTAGAACCATTTGGATATCAATCTCTGAGGTACCATCAAGGCTGTTTTTGGTTTTTAGGGAGCCAAGGTCGATACTGAGGATTATTTGGTCGCAATGGTCGAGGTAATTGCCGATCAACTGCTTTACATTATTGCGATGACGAAAAGAAAACTCTTTATCGGTTACCCAGTCACAACCTTGATCCTCCGCGTATTCCCACGTTTCTTGCTTTGTATCTTGTTCGCTAACACCAGCAAAAAATAATCGCACGTTTTGATAGCGAGAAAGAGCAAAATGGAATGCCGAGCCTAAACGTGGTTCAAGTGTTGGCTTCAAGTTCATGTCATGTCCAATATTTACCACACCCACTTCGTCTCGATAGGACACGACCACAGGTAACATGGACAAGATTGCCTCGGTACAGTTAGTTACTAAAACAGGAATAGAATGACGAGAAAGCGAAAGACTTAACGCTTCCTGAAACTCGCCATTTTCCAGCTTGTCGTGGTTGAAGTGACCAAAGTTTTCAGCGGTTTCATGATCATGCTGTTGGTATAGCCAATCACTAGCATTTTCCAAACTTTGATCAGCTAATTCAAACGCGCCCTTAGACATGGGTGGCAAATACTCACACACTGTCATAAAAGAAAAAGGGTAATGCTGCGGCTGTTTCACGGTGTGGTGGAGTTTATAGCGTTTGAAAAAGCTTAACATAATGAATTACCTTTCTGGTGGTAGTGCCCTTGCCGCTTGCAACACATGCAAAATAATGCGCTGCTTATCCTTTTCGACTCGGTGGGCCGGAGCCATCACCGAGACCGCGCCGATCAGTTTGCTTCCTTTCATCACTGGTGCACTGATGCCAGAAACACCCGGGTCAATTTCTGAAGTACTGACGGCATATCCGTGTTTACGGATGGTTGTGAGCTCTTGTTCCCATTCGTCTCGTCGGTGATCTTGATTAAAGTATCTCAAGATTTTCTCGCATCGACTTTGAGGCATAAAAGCGAGCATCACTTTAGATGAGGCACCACGTAGCAGAGGTTGACTTTGACCCTGGACGAAGCTGCAACGTAGCGCCTGCATACTTTCTTTTTGTCTGACACAAAGCGCGCGATACCCTGCAGGTACCATATAAGCGGCCATTTCCCCTGTTTGTTGTACCAACCGAGCCAGTATGGTTTCGACCATATCTAACCCATGCTGTGCGGTCTCATAGCTATGCATGAGCAGCAATGCTGCCGGGCCAACTACAAATGTCTTGTCGTGTACGCTTTCTTCAATCAAGTTCCACTCTTTGAGCAGCTTCAAGTGTCGGTAGAGACTGCTCAAAGGAACGTTCAATTGCTCGCTTAGCGTTTTCGCAGAGACTGGGAATGGACTAACTGCAACTTGCATTAACAACTGCAGTGCTTTTTCGTTTACCTGGTTCGCATTAGCTTTGTTTGTCGTCATGAGAGTGTTGTAACGTGTTATATGAATTACGACAAATATAATTCTTAATCACTGAGAAAAGAAAAATAATTTTAATGGGTAATTCTCGCAGAGTGAGAATTTGACGACTGAGGGCTTACCTTGGTACCGATGGGCTCAAAAATGATGTCGTATTGACGTCTCAGGTTTGAGTCGTTTGATGCTAAATTGGAACAAGAGGGATTAAGACATTGTTTAGTTTGCGGTATTACTAAGTGTTTCGCATACTGAGTTAATCTAAATAAATAATATTATAAACGAGAGTTGCTAGTGGGTATCAGAATCCAGATACCATCTCAGTAAATCGGTTTTATAAAAGGTTACTTTTATATGCTGAATAAGGCGCTTTTTAAAAAAGCCATCATTTTTTTGTTGCCCATTCCTTTGATTGTTGGCGAGGTCTTGTATTTAGCTCGTGAAAGCGTGCAAAACAACCTCAATCATCTATTAGAAAAAAACGTTCAAATCGCAGACGAAATTTTATTCCAAATAGAGACCGAAAACCGCACGGCATTGTTGCATCCTAGACGATGTGAAGAGCTTCAGCAAAACTTGATGTTTGAACGAGATATCGAAGAAATGCTGATTGTAAAAAATGGGGTCATTACGTGTTCTTCTAAACTGGGTGTAATTTCTAAGCCGTTAGCCGAGCACATTATATTTCCCGAGGGACAAGCGTTAGCACTTGGAAACGTGGATAGCGTATATGACCAATTTTTGCTCGTCGTGACCGAAGGAGAGCACGGTTATCAAGCGGTGACGATTATTGATCATGACTACTTTAATGCGAAGATAGGATTTAATAACGATTTACGCTTAAAACGCTCTGCCTTATTTATTCATGACCAAGTTGCACCTGAAGAAGCGTTGAGAACGGGAAGTAATCCTATTGGCATCAAATCGTCGCAAATGTTTGAATATGAAGCTTTGAGTGAAGCCAGCGACCTTTTCGTCAAACAAAGAACACTTTCCTATTTTTTGTATTCAATTCCAATCATTTTTGTTATCTATCTTTGCTTATATGCGTTAAATAAATTTATCGATCCTCATCGAAGCTTGGTCCTGGATTTAAAGAAAGCCATAAAGAAAGGCGAGTTGACTCTGTATTACCAGCCCCAGATTAACGTCGATACTGGTCAACTATTTGGTTTTGAAGCCCTAGTGCGATGGGAACATCAGAATAAAGGGTTCATTTCTCCTGATGAGTTTGTGCCAGCGGCGGAGCAAAGTGGATTGGTCTTTTTGCTCACGGATTACGTTCTCGATAAAGCGGCAGAAGACTTTAGTAAATTAGACTTTAATCAGTCTGTTCACCTTGGTATTAATGTGCCGCCCGGTTACTTAGTTGGGCCAAACGCGATTAGAAAGATTCAACTCATTGATAGGAAGTTAAGTCGAAATAACGTCTCATTAGGCATAGAGATAACAGAACGTCAACTCATTGATGCTGAAGCCAGAAAGTGCATCGCAGCGCTGCGGGTACATGGCATTGATGTGTTGATCGACGATTTTGGTACCGGTCAAACCTCGCTGGCGTTTCTGCAGCACATGCGTATTGATTACCTAAAAATCGATAAGTGTTTTGTCGAAACTATTGGCATACCTAGCCTTAGTGCTTCTGTTTTAAAAGCTATTGTTCACTTTGCGGAAGAGCTAAAAGTACAACTCATCGCTGAAGGTGTAGAAACAACGGCGCAAGCCGACCATTTGAAAAAGATGGGAGTGCGATATCATCAAGGATATTTTTACTCCAAGCCTTTACCTTATGATCAACTTGCTCAGCGAAGTCATTATGATTGGTAAACGTTAGCCCGATAGCATTGGTCATTGTCATCAAAAACAAACTCTAACTCATTCTTGATGCTATCCAAGCGGTCTTCTTGGTAATGAGATACATACAATAGCTGGCTTAAATTCTCTCGGGCGATGAGCTCAAGTGTATTCTTAACTAAACGCCTACCAAGAAAATCTAACCCTTGATATGGCTCGTCCAAAATCAGTAATGTTGGTTGTTTAACGATGGCTCTTGCAATCAACAACAGGCGCTGCTGACCGTACTCTAATTGCTTGAATGAGGTTTTTCGGTATTGGCTCATATGTAGGATGTCGAGCCATTCGTTTGCGATGTCCACTTCTTTACGAGTGGGTTGGTTATACAACCCTATGGAGTCGTAAAAACCGGACAAAATCACGTCTAGCGCACTGCAGTTAACGCGGTATTGAAGGTGTAACGCTGAAGATACCATGCCTATGTGCTGCTTAATTTCCCAGATTGTCTCGCCAGACCCTCGCTTTTTACCAAAGATATCAATGTCATTGCTGTAGCACTGAGGATGATCACCAAAGATTAACCCAAGCAAGGTGCTCTTCCCACAGCCATTTGGGCCTTTGACCTGCCAATGCTGACCTTTGTCTATTCGCCAGTTTAAGTCAGTAAAGATCTTCTTATCAGTGTATTCAACAGACCCATTTGTTAGTTCAAATATTGGATTGTCGAAGTGTGTCGAGTGCTGATGCTGACGTATCAAGTTCATCATTTCTTCACTCTGTTGCTCGGACTGACATTTAAGTTGTCCAATGATTGGATGATTATCCCAACTGGATTTATCCATTGTACTGTCCAGCTTTCCTGCACTGAAAAGCGCAACGCGATCAATCCACTCAGGCATATCAGACTCGCGAGAGAAGGTGACCAGTAGCTGTACGGTTTGAGAAAGCGAGTGTAAATAGTGAGCGAGAGCTGCTCGATGGGCAATATCTAAACCAGTAAATGGGTTATCTAGCAGTAACAAATCAGGCTGTGTTGCTAAAGCGCGAGCTAACATCACTCGTCTTGTTTCCCCTGTAGAGAGAACACGAAAGCCACTGTGTTTAAGGTGAGTTAGGTCGAGGTCGGTAATCAGTTGATCTATTAAATTAGCGTCTTGGCTGCGCTCCTGAATGAGTGAGTAAACGGTACTGCCTTGATCGATACGATCAAGAAAGTCTGTATCGTCCTTTTCTAATTCTCTTTCCAGTAATCGCTGTTGCTCTGATAACGACACTTGAGCAACGGACAGCCCATCAAGCTCAAGTTTTCCGCTTATTGGTAAAAGCTCACCACAAATAAGGTCTCCAAGTAGAGAACCAATATCCCCATCCGCGCTGAATATTCCCCATGATTGCTGAGTGTCTATTTTCCAATCGTCAATAAATAGGTGAGCCGTGTTCCCTTGAGCAGCAAGCTGACTAAAACGAATAGTCATATGTTTGTCTTCCTTGTTTTCGTTGTAATCGTTTATTTATAACAATTTACGAACTCAGTAAGGAAGCGCTTTTGTGTATTAATTTTAATCAATGCAGCATCTTGTGAGCACTCAAGGGTAGTGCTATTTGAGAGTGAAACCGCCACTATGTTTGCAGGTAATAAATTGACCTATCAGTAATTTCATTGAATTTTACAATGAGCTTATCATTATGCGCATAAATGTTATGCTGCTACACTCATACTTGCCGTTTATTTAATTAATCAATGTAAGGACACATGTTTATGAGTGAAACGGAATATGATTACCCTTCGAGTTACAGCCTAGTTTCTATCACCGATACGTCCAGCTATATCAAATATGCCAGTGAAAACTTTAATGAAGTCGCGGGGTTTGATGATGGTGAACTTATCGGTAAGCCTCACAATGTTGTACGCCACCCCGACATGCCGAAACAGGCTTTTAAAGATTTATGGACTCACCTGAAAACTGGAAAGCACTGGATGGGAATGGTGAAAAACCGACGTAAAAACGGAGGGTATTATTGGGTTGATGCGTTTGCTTCTCCTATCAAATCCAATGGTGAAGTTGTTGAGTACCAATCGGTTCGATTTAAACCTGAGCGTATACACGTTCAACGAGCGGAAAAAGCGTATTCAAAACTTCGGAATAACGGTAAACCATTGCAAATGTATCTTCCCCGTACGCGTTTGTGGATGAGAGCAGCCTTCTTTCTTTTCATTTCCAACCTTCTTGGCTTGCTAACTCTACAAATGAACCAATCACCAGCGGTGGCCTTTGGCATTGCTGCATTACTTTCCGTTTTCTCAATTTATGTATTAACAAGGCCAGTTGAGAAGCTTGCTAGACAGGCTAGGCAAGACTTCAATAATCCACTAATGGAGTATATTTATTGCGGAAAAATTAACGATCTGGCTGAAATTGAGCTGGGTATGAAGATGCGTAAGCAATTTGCAGATGCGCTATTAGGGCGAGTCGGGGTGTCTGTAAAAGACTCTTGCGAAGAAACGCGTGCAAGTGCCAACAGTGCTGCGACTAATAGCCAGCAAGTGACGGAAAACTTGAGTGCACAGAAAGTAGAGATCGACTCGGTCGCTACAGCGGTCAACGAGATGCAAGCCTCATCATCTGAGATATCAAATAATGCTCAAGCGACGGCCGATGCTACGCTAGAAGCGCAGAGCACGATGACAGATAGCAGTAGCGTTATCGATAATGTTAACCACTCGGTACTAGAGCTGGTGGATGAGCTCGGCGAAATCTCTAAAGTGGTCATGCGTTTGAACCAACAAACCGAGCAAATAGGAACCGTTGTTGAAGTGATCAATGATATTGCTGAACAAACCAACTTATTAGCGTTGAATGCAGCAATTGAAGCGGCGAGGGCAGGCGAACAAGGGAGAGGGTTTGCAGTCGTTGCGGATGAAGTGAGAACCCTTGCTAAAAGAACACAGGAATCGACAACAGAAATTAAAGCGGCCATTGAAGGAATTCAAAAGGGCAGTAAATCAGCGGTTTCTGCGCTAGAGAAAGGTAATGAAATGTCGACCGGAACGGTAACATTATTAGGCACGGCTTTAGAGAGCATCCAACAGCTGCAATCTCTCGTTCAGGATGTAGTCGAGCGAAATCAACAAATTGCGGTAGCGATAGAAGAACAGGTTTACGTAACGGATGAGATTAACGAAAACATCCAGTCGCTTAACTTAAAGTACAGTGAATCGTATGATCTGATGACAGAAACGAATCAGATGAACTCTAAAGTGCAAAGTTGTACCAATGACCTATCTGAAATGATTAAGAAGTTTGCTTAAACACTAGAAAATAGAAATAAAGAGCCCGCTAATTTTTAGCGGGCTCTTTATTGGAATGTGGTGAAGCTCTGGGGCCGTATACGACTAGGGGTTCGAACCTCCGTCATTTTACAAGCACTAAAACGACGAAAGCTCGCAATAAATGCGAGCTCTCTAATAAGTGGCGGGCTACATGGGACGATTATGGGAACTGGGAGCTGATATGTAATTATGATTGATTTAACTCGGTTTCGGCCAACTTTTAATTGTTGATGGGTGTAAGAGTTCATCAATAACTGGCTCTATCGCAACCCTATACCGAACTATTGACCACCGTTGACCATGCGTGGTCAATAGTTCGGTACTACAGCCTTTAACCCATATTGCCGAATTAGCAGAAAAAGAACCACAACAAAGAGTTAAAGCCTTTTATTGCTAAAACAATAGAAGTTCACACCAATACAACTAGTGGTTTGTAGCTGAAAACTTACATTTATCTTTTAATAGGTTTATAACTGGTTTGATTGTGCCAAATGTAGAATTCCTATTATCGTGTCCCCAGTTTTGTCTATGCTCTCTATGTTTGCTTATAGTTACACATATACAGTTTTTAGCTCGGGACAAGGCCACGTATATCGCACAATTGTCTTCAAAGGTTTGACTCTTATATTGCCAAAATTCCTGATCTTCTAGACCCATGAAGTAGACAGTGTGATACTCAAGGCCTTTACATTTGTGGATGTTCATTATATGTACAGAGTTTTCAGCGCTGAATAGATTCGCAGCGTCTACCAATGAACTGGTTTGATTACACATATTTCTTAAATGGATTTCAAGTGCTCGCCAAACATGAGCAAAATAATCAGGGGATTTGTACTGTTTCCACCTTCCTTTTATTTTATTCATTCCAAGCTCATGAATAAAACTTTGGACAAGGGATAACAAGTCGTCAGCGGTTGTTGTTTCAGTTATTTGTTGTTGTGTTAACAGGATGAAATTCATTAAAGAAGTAGTAAGTACTTCTTCTTTATCATCACCTGCTTCAATTTTGTTTAAGGTTAAATTAACTTTAAACAACTCCGTCATGACTTTAGGTTCAGGGTACACTATCGCTTTTAAAAATAGTGAGAATAATTGCCCAAGAGGCTCTTTTAAAGCATCTTGTAAGTCGGTCATATCAAGGTTATTTATACCAATCTTTGTCAACTCAGCTCTCAATACTTCCGTGTTCTTTGATGCCTGCTGCTTAGTTAAAATAGAAATGTCACTCGCTTTGATACCACTATCTAAAGATTCTTTTATGTGTTCAGCAATAAAGGCAGCTTCTTGATACTCGTCACTAAAGGCATGTAGAGAGCAGTTATTTGGGATCTGAGATATTTCTTGAATTGTGGATTCAGGGAACTGAACAAATTGCAATACTACTGCTAGTACATCTTGAATTTCGCTAGATGCTCGGTAGTTCTTAACTAGTAATTTTTTCTGTGCAGAGAAATCATTTAAAAAATCGCTGAATACCGTTTGACGTGCTCCAGCCCACAACATTATGCTCTGGTTAATATCTCCAACAGTTAAAATTTTGGTCTCGGAGTTCTGAAACAACAGTTGTAACAATTCATATTGCTCATTGGTCGTATCTTGAAACTCGTCGACAAAAACATATGCATAAGAATAAGAGAACATAATTCTAATATCTTCCCTTTCGCGTAGGATACGCATAGCCAGTGCTAGTAAATCACCCATCAATATTTTTGTACTACCATCTGCATCTTGACGGCGAAAGACGATATCGTAATTGTTTATTGGACGTTCATTTTCTGGAAGAACATTTTTAAATCTATCCACAATGCTCTTACTGAATGCATGGAATGTAAAAGAATCGAAGCGACTAGCTTTATAGCCACAACGCTTGTTTATCCTTTCTTTTATGTTTAACTGAGCTTCAGTTTTAAATGTAAGAGATAATATTCTTTTAGGCCATACACAATTATCTGTAAAAAACAAATAGCTTGCTTTTTGTGCCAACAACTCTGTTTTACCAGCACCAGCATTAGCTAGTACTGCTACTGAACAATCGCAAGTAATAATCTCCATTAATTCGTCTGTAGCTTCTATACCATCAGATGGTTTCCACTCAGTCATTACTCAACTACCTGTTCAGACAACTCGACAATACGCTCCATCAAACGTGTTAGTTCAGATGGTAATTTTTCCAATATTTCCTGAGATGTATACCGCTCCTCAAGTTTGGTAAACATACGGACATGAGATGCAGGTTTACTTTTATTCGATAAGAACCGATAGCGGTACCACAAGAAATTTCTTTCCCAATTTGATCCAAAATTAAAGCGCTTACCTGTATTCCCTTTTTTAAGTACTGCTTTGATTAACGCAGCTTCTCTTTTTGTAATGTTTTCATCTTCTTCGTCTTCTTTTCCTTCAGTTGGCCCCCTTTCGCCGTAAGCCTCATCCTTTTCACAAAAAATCTCTGGAAAAGCACAGATCATTGAATAATCAATATCTAAAGGGCTAGAAAAAAATACGTTGTATTTTTCTATTTCATCCACAATAACCTTGACTACATTATCAGGATCGCGAACAAAGAAGTTAGTCGGGCTTTGAGGTGAATTCCAAGCAGGAATAGAATCTAGAATATCTCCGTAAATAAAATCCGTGCTGTTATTGTCCATCAGTCTCAGTTGCTCAATCACATACTTCATGCGACCAAATCCACCTCCATTGCGATCTATATCAAAATCCAATAACGTCACAAAAGGTATCTTTAGCGAATTCAGTAAACGCCAGAAATGATTGACATGTCTTCCCCCAAGTGGAATAACAGATATTGAATGACCATCAATGTCTTTACCATAGTGATCCAGTAGCTTGGGTAAAACAACTTGTTCACTGTCGCCTTCACCAAGTATCACAAGTTTCGCAAAGTAAATTTCGGGGTAAGCCTTAATAGCTTCACTAACATACTTAGCCTGCTCATCGCTATCTTCGGGTAATAGTAATCCTTGAACTTTCGTACATATATTTTCACTGTCTAATCGGAAATGACGAATTTGTTCTGGTTTTATGCGGCCAACCAATGAGGCTGAGTGTGTTGAAACTAAGGACTGACAGAATTCGGTCGAAGCATAATCCTTTACTAGTTTTAAAATGCGACCTAAATAATGTGGGGATAAGTGGTTTTCAGGCTCCTCGAGTACAATCAAACTGAAAATAGGTAGCTTCATCTTATCAACATCAAAATTTGATGATTGACTACCTACAATGGCTTGGCGTGTCGCTTTGTCTATATCGAATAGTGCTTTGGTTAAAGCAAAGTAAACGAGAGATTTTTGACCATCACTTAATCGACTGGTATCCACCTTATTACCAGTTGCATCTGGCATAAATTGAAGCTGTATAAGTTTCAATATTTCATCCACATCACCGACAGGAAAATTCAGTTTTGCTTGATTAAGATGACGCCCTTTATATATGTCTTGCCAATTATGATTTATTGCCTGTGTGATCTGCTCTAAAGCAGGATTGTCTGCTGCTAATTGATTAAGTTGTTGCGCTTGCGCTTCGAATGAATCTTGTTCGCCATCTGACCATTTTATAGCCTTTAGTAATCGACCCAATATGGCCTTTGATGAGTATTTTAACTGAACTAATGGATCTCTATTGGCCGGAACATAATTGACTTGGATTGCGTTTCTTTGAGTCGCTGAGAGGCGATGCTTATCCTCCTCCTCTGGTTCTTCCATATCACCATCAATCACCCAAATACTTTCATCGACGTCACCTAGTGGGTTGAAATCGTAGCTTAAGTTTGCCTCTAGTCGAACTCTAAATATAATTTCACCAGTGGAACTCGATGCTGTAAGTCCATTGATTAAGGGTGGTACTGATGGATTACCTTCAGAATTGGTAAGAGTAAACCATGTTTCTATCATTAAGCTTCTTGGAGTGGCTGCATCTACATTGTCGGGTAAGTGAAAGTCGGAAGGTAAAATGCCACGTAAAGGTAAGTGTTCACCAAGCCCCTATTGACAGAAAAAGTGTGACACTCAGCACTTGATCCATTCTTGGCTATTGAGTGATCATTCCAGTGCTTCATCCTGTTTGTTATGAGCAGAAAGAAAGC